>DASVUG010000167.1:0-8353 GCA_036387155.1 Pseudonocardia sp.
CCGGCCACCATGTTCAGCGTCGTCGACTTCCCGCAGCCCGACGGGCCGACCAGGATGATGAACTCGCCGTCCGCGATGGTCAGGTTGAAGTCGTCCACGGCCAGCGCCCCGTCCGGGTAGCGCTTGACCACGTGGTCCAGAACGATCTCGGCCATTCTCGGCTCCTCGGGTGTCGTTGTCGGGGGGTTACCGGGTCAGCCCTTGACGGCACCCGAGGTCAGGCCGGCGACGATCCGGCGCTGGAAGAACAGCACGAAGATGACGATCGGGATGGTGATGACGACGGCCGCGGCGGCGATCGGCCCGGTCGGCTTCTCGAACGTCGTGGCGCCGGTGAAGTAGCTCATCGCCGCGGGCACCGTGCGCGCGTTCGACGTCGAGGTCAGCGACAGCGCGAACAGGAAGTCGTTCCAGCAGGAGATGAACACCAGGATGGCGGTGGTGAACACGCCGGGCATGGCCAGCGGGGTGATCACCTGGCGGAACGCCTGGTAGGGCGTCGCGCCGTCCATCTTGGCCGCCTTCTCCAGGTCCCACGGGATCTCGCGGAAGAACGCCGAGAGCGTGTAGATCGCCAGCGGCAGCGCGAAGGTCACGTAGGGGATGATCAGGCCGGGCCAGGTGTCGAACAGCCCCAGCGCGGTCTCGATCCGGAACAGCGGGGTCACCAGCGCGATCTGCGGGAACATCGACACGAGCAGGGACGCCGCGACGATCGCCGTCTTGCCCGGGAAGTCCAGGCGCGCGATGGCGTAGGCCGCCATCGTGCCGAACACGATCGCGATCAGCGTCGCGATCAGGCAGATGCCGATCGAGTTGATCAGCGCCCGGATGAAGTCCGAGTTGGTGAAGATCGCCGTGTAGTTCTCCCCGCTGGGCGAGACCGGGAAGTAGTTGCCGTCGTTGAGGGTGGCGTCGTCCTTGAGCGAGAGCGACACGATCCAGAACACGGGGATGAACGCGTAGAGCAGGACGACGGTGTTGATCGCCCACCACGTCAGCTTGCGTTGGGTGGTCTCGGTCTGCATGGCTCACTTCCTCCCGGACGGCGCCGAGCCGGGTGCGGCGGCCCCGAAGGCCTTGACGAAGATGAACGCGATGATCCCGGTGGTGATGAAGATCAGCACCGCCATGGTGGAGCCGATGCCCAGGTTGAGGCCACGGATCAGGTTGTTGAACGCGACGATGGACACCGAGCTGGTGCCGTTCGCGCCGCTGGTCAGGATGAAGATGTTGTCGAACACGCGGAACGCGTCGAGCGTGCGGAACAGCAGCGCCACGAGGATCGACGGCTTGATCAGCGGTACCGTGATCATCCAGAACCGCTTCCACGGGCTCGCGCCGTCCATCGACGCGGCCTTGAGCAGGTCCTCGGGCACGAGCGCCAGCCCCGCCATCAGCAGCAGCGCCATGAACGGGATCGTCTTCCAGACCTCGGCCAGGATGATGATCCAGACCGACGGCCAGAACGCCGTCAGCGGCGCCGACCCGCTGGGGGCCAGGTAACCCAGGTCCTCGGTCCAGGCGAAGCGCCAGGAGAACGCGGCCACCACGGTCACGATCGCGTAGGGCACCAGCGCGGAGGTCCGCACCAGCCCGCGACCGACGATCGTCCGGTGCATGATCACCGCGAGGATCATGCCGAACACCAGCTCGAGGAACGCGCTGATGATCGTGATGAACAGGGTGACGCCGAAGGCCCGCCACCAGATCGGGCTCGACAGCACCGTGACGTAGTTGGCGAACCCGACGAACTCGTTCGCGTCCGGCCGGCGCAGGTCCGCCTTGTTCAGCGACAGCCAGAACGCGAAGAGGATCGGGTAGGCCGCGACGGCGGCCATGATGATCACCGCGGGCGCGACGAGCATCAGCCCGAGCTTGCGCTCGGCCCGCTGCGCCTCGTTCGCCCGCTTGCGGGCGACCTCCAGCGAGCCGTCGTCGATGAGCTCCCGTTCCGCCTCGGCGGCCGCGGGCGTCGGTGTCTGCGACGTGGTCACGGCAGGATCCCCTTACCGTCGATGGCGTCCTGGATCGCGGTGCGCAGCTCGTCCGCCGAGGCCTGCGGGTTGATCGCCCCGGGCGGCGAGAGCGTCGTCGACAGGATCGTGGAGATGTTCTGGTACACCGGCGAGAGCGGCCGCGGCACCGCGTTCTCCAGCTGCGCCAGCAGCTCCCTGTACATCGGGTACTTCTCCTGGAACTCGGGGTTGTCGTACACCGAGCGGTTCGTCGGCGGGTTGCCCGCGTCCAGGGCGTGCTTGAGCTGGTTCTCCGGCGAGCGCATGCACTGCGCGGCGTCGAAGGCCTCGGCCGGGTGGCGGCTGTAGGTGCTGATCGCGTAGTTCATGCCGCCGAGCGTGGTCCCGGGCGGCGAGCTCGGGTTGATCGTCGGGTACGTGGTGAAGCCCAGATCGGGCACGAGGTCCGGGTTCGCCTCGCGCATCGAGCTGAGCACGTACGGCCAGTTCAGCGAGAAGGCCGAGCGACCGGCCTGCAGGTCGGCGAAGACCTCGGGCTCCTGGGCGTTGGACAGCGACGCGCTCGTCAGCCCCGAGTTGGCGAGCTTCTGCAGCAGGGTCAGGGCCTGGACGGTCTTGTCGTCGACCGTGGGCGCGGTGCTGTCCGCGTTGACGATCGTGCCGCCGGACAGGGCGACCAGGTTGTTGATGTTGACGACGTAGCCCTCGTACTGGGCGGCGGTCAGGCCGATCTCGTACGGCTTGCCCTGGTCCTTGAGGGCCTGGGCCTGCTGGATCATCTCGTCGAACGTCTTGGGCGGGTTCGGCACCAGCGACTTGCGGTACCAGAGCAGCTGGACGTTCGTGTGCTTCGGGATGCCGTACTGCTTGTCCTTCCACGTCGCCGTCTTGATCGGCGGCGCGAGGATGTCCTGGTTCGCGGCGGCCTTCTGGTCGGGGGTCAGCTCGCGGATCCAGCCGGCCTCGGCGAACTCGGCGGTCCAGGTGACGTCCATGCCGAGCAGGTCCATGCCCGCGTCCCGGGCGGCCAGACGGCGCACGAGCTGGTCGCGCTGGCCGTCGGCGTCGCTGGGCAGCAGGTTGCCGACGATGGTGTAGCGGCCGGCGGCCTTCTGGTTGCAGTCGGCGATGATCTCGTCGAAGCCGGACTCGCTCGCACCGCCGTACAGGTTGACGACGACGCCCCCCGGTCCGCTGGAGCAGGCCGCCAGCGAAGCCGTCAAGGCGGCGGCGCCGAGCACGGCCGCCCACCGAGGCGCTCGCCGACCCGCCCCTTTCTGCCGTGGAATCCTCATCGACCCTCCGTCCAGGTGAAGCGCTTGCACTGTGCTGCAGCGCACAGGCGTACCGGGCACAGTGCCAGAACTTCTCGGCGACGGCGAGACGAACGAACGGGTAGTCAGATCACGTTTTGTGCATGTTCTCGGCGTGGGGGGCTACCACTCCAGGCCGTGCTGCGCGAGCGCCGCCTCGATCTGCAGGCGCTCGACCGCGTCCAGCGGCCGGCGGCCGGACCACGGGATCTCCAGGGCCGTGCAGCAGCGGCACAGGGTGTCGTCGTAGGCGAGGCTGACGCTCTGCAGCCGGACGACGCGGCGCGGCAGGTCGGAGCGCTCGATGCGGGTGTAGTCGCGGTCGAGACGCCGCAGGTCGGAGACCAGCCGCTCGATCGGCGGCCCGGCCGGCGTCGGGTCGCGGCGCACGCGGATGCCGCCCCCTCCTGCCCACCACTCGAGCACCTTGGCCAGCCCCAGGAAGAAGAAGGCGGGCAGGAATGCGAGGGCGAAGTACGCGAGGACGTTCACCGGCACCCCCCTTCCGCGGACGTCGACGCCCCGGGTGTGCCCGCACGTGAGCCGGCGCCCCCGCACGCGACCCGGGGCCGGGCACCCCTCCAGTGTGCCGCACGTCGGCGGGCTCCCGCGCGGGAACGGGCGCCGGGGGCCCGGACGGGGGGTGCCGCGCAACCCCTTGCGCGACCCGTCCTGCCGGCGGGGGTGCCGGCCGGTGGTTCGACGGTGGCGCCGGGAGCGTCTACGGTGGGCCGCGGTGAACGGGCCCCTGGACCCGCCCGCGACCGGCTTCCGGCGTGTGCGGCGGGCGAGCATTCTGGACGTGGCGGCGCTGGCCGGTGTGTCGGCGTCGACCGTGTCGCGCTCGCTGCGCGGCCACTCCAGCATCTCCGCGGCCACCCGCCAGCGCGTGCTCGAGGCCGCCCGGGAGCTGTCCTACAGCGCGTCGCCGCAGGCGTCGGGCCTGGCGTCGGGCCGGACGCGCACGATCGGCGTCGTCGTCCCGTTCGTCACGCGGTGGTTCTTCGTCAACCTGGTCGCCGGCGCCTACGAGGTGCTCCACGAGGCCGGCTACGACGTGCTGCTCTACCACCTGGGCACCACCCAGTCGCGCGACCGGTTCTTCGAGCGCATGCCGCTGGCCCGCCGGGTGGACGCGGTGCTCACCCTCACGCTCCCGCTCACCGAGGAGCACACGCTTGCACTGCGCGCGCTGGACATGCCGCTGGTGACCCTCGGCGCGGCGCTGCCGGGCGTGCCGTGCGTGCGGGTGGACGACACGGCCGCGATGCGCACGGCGGTGCACCACCTGCTCCACCAGGGCCACGAGCAGATCGTGATGATCAGCGGCGTGGACGACGAGCAGGGCTTCGGCTTCGCCGCGTCGGACCGGCGCCGCGCGGGCTACCGGCAGGCGATGGTCGACGCCGGGCTCGGCCGCCACGTCGACGTGGTGTCCGCCGACAGCTACGGCATCGACGGCGGCGCCGCGGCCATGGGCGCGCTGATGGACCGGCCCACGCTGCCGACGGCCGTCGTGGCCGAGTACGACGAGCTCGCCATCGGGGCGATGCGCACGCTGCGCCGGGCGAGCATCGCCGTGCCGGGACGGCTCTCGGTGGTCGGGGTGGACGACCACGAGATGGCCTCGGTCGTGGACCTCACGACGGTGGCCCAGCCCGTCGCCGAGCAGGGGGCCGCCGCCGCGCGCCTGCTGCTCGACCTCCTGGGCGAGGGCCCCGGCCCGGGCGGCTCCCCGCCGGCCGAGGTCGTCCTGCCGACGCGGCTGGTCGTGCGCGGCAGCACCGGCACCCCGTACGCGCGTCCCGCGGGTTGAGCCCGGCCGACGTCAGTGCCGCCCGGTGGTCGCCATGGCCGCCCCGACGATGCCCGCGTTGTTCTGCAGCACGGCCGGCACCATCGGCGTGGCCACCTTGACGTGCGGGAGGTACCGGTCGGCCTTCTTGCTGACCCCGCCGCCGAGGATGATCAGGTCCGGGGACAGCAGCCGCTCGACGACCCGCACGTAGTCCTGCATCCGGCCGGCCCAGTCCTCCCAGCTCAGGTCCAGCTCCTCGCGGATGCGGTCCGACGCGTGCAGCTCGGCGTCCGCCCCCTTCAGCTCCAGGTGCCCCAGCTCGGTGTTCGGCACCAGCTTCCCGTCGAGGAACAGGGCGCTGCCGATGCCGGTGCCGAAGGTCAGCAGCAGGACGACCCCGCGCACGTTGCGCCCGGCGCCGAACGCCACCTCCGCCACACCCGCCGCGTCCGCGTCGTTGAGGACGACGGCCCGCCGCCCGGTGTGCTCGGTGAACAGCTTCGCCGCGTCGACGCCGACCCAGTCGGGGTGCAGGTTGGCCGCCGTGCCGACCACGCCGTGGCGCACGACGCCCGGGAAGGTGACGCCGATCGCGTCGGCCTCGCCCTTGCCGGGCTTCCAGTGCGCGGCCACCTCCGCGAGCACGGCCACCACCGCGTCCGGCGTCGCCGGGCGTGGGGTCTCCAGGCGGAACCGCTCGTCGACGAGCGCTCCCGCCTCGACGTCGACCGGGGCACCCTTGATTCCCGACCCGCCGATGTCGATGCCCAGGACGGTCATCCGCACCCCCTCGTGTTTCGGGCAGCCTAGTGCCCCACCGGTCCCGTCCCCGGTCCCCCGCGGCGCACGTCGCCCGACTCGGGGCGCATCGCCCACGCCGAGACGGCGACGTTGCGCCTCGGCTCCGCGCTCGACCGGGCGCATGACGTGCTCGCGGTCAGCGCCGCCCGCGACGGGTGCGTCGGGCGGGGCGCTCGTCGGTGACGGGACGCCGCGGAAAGCCTATGGTCAGCGGAACCGCGCGGGGGTACCCGCGCGGTCGGCGATGGGGCTGGAGGAGCCGATGACGCTCGACGACGCGGGTTCGCGCGGTACCGGTCCCGGCGGTGCCCCCGGCACCACCCGCGAGCGCGAGCTGCCGCCCGCTGCGGTCGACGCCGACGTGCTGGCGGCGGAGCGGCGCCGCTGGACGCCGGTGAAGATCGCGGGGTGGGTCGGGGTCGGGCTCCTCGGCGGCCTCGCGTGGGTGATGCTGGCGATCGTCCGCGGCGAGACCGTCAACGCGATCTGGTTCGTCTTCGCCGCCGTCTGCACCTACCTGATCGCCTACCGGTTCTACTCGACCTACATCGAGGACCGGTTGACCAAGCCGGACGACCGCCGCGCCACCCCGGCCGAGTACAACGAGAACGGCCAGGACTACGTGCCGACGGACCGGCGCGTGCTCTACGGCCACCACTTCGCGGCCATCGCGGGCGCCGGCCCGCTGGTCGGTCCGGTGCTCGCCGCCCAGTGGGGCTACCTGCCGGGCACGATCTGGATCATCGTCGGGGTCGTCCTGGCCGGCGCCGTGCAGGACTACCTGGTGCTGTTCTTCTCGATGCGGCGCGGCGGCCGGTCGCTCGGGCAGATGGCCCGCGAGGAGCTCGGGCGCGTCGGCGGGTTCGCCGCCATGCTCGCCACCCTGACCATCATGATCATCATCGTGGCGATCCTCGCCCTGGTCGTGGTCAACGCCCTCGGGGAGAGCCCGTGGGGCGTCTTCTCGGTGGCGATGACCATCCCGATCGCCCTGTTCATGGGCGTCTACCTGCGGTTCCTGCGGCCGGGGAAGGTCGGCGAGGTCTCGCTGATCGGGTTCGCGCTGCTGATGGCCGCCATCATCGGCGGCGGCGCCGTGGCCGAGACCAGCTGGGGCGAAGCGCTGTTCACCCTGGACCGCACCACGATCGCGTGGGCGATCATCGTCTACGGCTTCGTCGCGGCCGTGCTGCCGGTGTGGCTGCTGCTCGCGCCGCGGGACTACCTGTCGACGTTCATGAAGATCGGCACGATCGTCATGCTGGCCGTCGCGATCGTGGTCGTCCGCCCGGACATCACGGTGCCCGCCGTCAGCGAGTTCGCCGGGCGGGCCGCGGGCGGCCCGGTGGTCAGCGGCCCGCTGTTCCCGTTCCTGTTCGTGACGATCGCCTGCGGCGCGCTCTCCGGCTTCCACGCCCTGATCTCCTCGGGCACCACGCCCAAGCTGGTCGAGAAGGAGCGCCAGACCCGCCTGATCGGCTACGGCGGCATGCTCATGGAGTCGTTCGTCGCGATCATGGCGCTGGTCGCCGCCCTGTCGATCGACCGCGGCATCTACTTCGCGATGAACGCCTCGGCCGCCAACACCGGCGGGACCGTCGAGACGGCCGCGGCGTTCGTCAACTCGCTCGGACTGACCGGCGTCAACGCCACGCCGGAGCTGCTCGCGCAGACCGCCCGGGACGTCGGCGAGGAGTCGATCGTCTCCCGCACCGGCGGCGCGCCGACGCTCGCGGTCGGCCTCGCGCACATCATGCAGCAGCTGTTCGGCGGCACCGGTCTGATGAGCTTCTGGTACCACTTCGCGATCATGTTCGAGGCGCTGTTCATCCTCACCGCCGTCGACGCCGGCACGCGCGTGGCGCGGTTCATGCTGCAGGACAGCCTGGGCAACCTGGTGCCGCGCTTCCGCGACACCTCGTGGCGCGGCGGGGCCTGGCTCTGCACGGCGATCATGGTCGCCGGCTGGGGCGCGATCCTGATCATGGGCGTGACGGACCCGCTGGGCGGGATCAACACGCTCTTCCCGCTGTTCGGCATCGCGAACCAGCTGCTCGCGGCCATCGCGCTGGCGATCTGCCTGGCGATCGTGGCCCGCCGCGGCCGGGTCGGCGGCCTGTGGGTCGTGGCCCTCCCGCTGGCCTTCGCCGCCGTGGTGACGGTGACGGCGTCGATGTACAAGATCTTCTCGTCGGTGCCGGCCATCGGCTACTGGGCGCAGCACGCGGCGTACCGGGACGCGCTGGCGCAGGGGAAGACCAGCTTCGGCACGGCGAAGAACGTGGCCGCGATGGAGGCGGTCGTCCGCAACACCTTCATCCAGGGCACGCTCTCGATCGTCTTCGTCGTGCTGACGCTGGTCGTCATCGCCGCGGCCGTCGCCGCGACGGTGCGGTCCCTGCGCGCGGGCGCGCCGGACGGCCCCGCGGGGACGGACGGCGGGCACGAGGACGCGCCCGTCC
>DASVUG010000168.1:0-2623 GCA_036387155.1 Pseudonocardia sp.
CGCCGTCGACCGGCTCGCCCCCGAGCCGCCCCCCGACCCCCCGGACACCGGGGAGTAGACCGGCGCGAACCCGCTTCCGGCGGGCGGGACAATGGGGGCATGAGCAGCACGGCCACCGACCGCCGACCGCGGGTGCTCTCGGGCATCCAGCCGACCGCGGACTCGTTCCACCTCGGCAACTACCTCGGCGCGATCCGGCAGTGGGTGGCCCTGCAGGACGACCACGACGCGTTCTACTTCGTGCCGGACCTGCACGCGATCACCGTCGAGCACGACCCGAGGACGCTGGCCGACCGCACCCGCAACGCCGTCGCGCAGCTGCTGGCGCTGGGGCTCGACCCGGACCGCTGCACGCTGTTCGTCCAGTCCCACGTGCCCGAGCACGCGCAGCTGCAGTGGGTGCTGAGCTGCCTGACCGGCTTCGGTGAGGCGAGCCGGATGACGCAGTTCAAGGACAAGGCCGGCAAGCAGGGGACGGACCGCTCCAGCGTCGGTCTGTTCACCTACCCGATCCTGCAGGCCGCGGACATCCTGCTCTACCAGGCCGACCGGGTGCCCGTCGGCGAGGACCAGCGCCAGCACCTGGAGCTGACCCGCGACCTCGCCCAGCGGTTCAACTCCCGGTACGGGCGCGCGTTCGTCGTCCCCGAGCCCCACATCCCGGCCGGCGCGGCGAAGATCCAGGACCTGCAGGAGCCGACGGCCAAGATGAGCAAGTCGGCGTCGGCGCCGTCGGGGATCGTGGAGCTGCTCGACGACCCGAAGGTGTCGGCCAAGAAGATCCGCTCCGCGGTCACCGACACCGGGCGCGAGATCGTCTACGACCCGCAGGCCAAGCCGGGTGTGTCGAACCTGCTGACGATCTACGCGGCGCTGACGGGCCGCAAGGTGGCCGAGATCGAGGGCGAGTACGCCGGACGCGGGTACGGCGACCTGAAGAAGGACCTGGCCGAGGTCGTCGCCGGGTTCGTGGCGCCGCTGCGGGAGCGGGTGCGCGCCTACCGGGAGGACCCGGCGGAGCTCGACCGCATCCTCGCGCGCGGCGGCGAGCGGGCGCGCGAGATCGCGGGGGCGACCCTGGCCGACGTCTACGACAAGATCGGTTTCCTGCCGCCCGTCGGCAGGTAACGTCCCCGGGACGGCACCGCCCACCGCGGCGGCGGCCGGGAGGACAGGAGGGGAGCACGCCGTGACGGTTGTTTCCGACGGCCGGGCCGCCGCCGCGCAGGGGGTCGGCCCGGCCGAGCGGGCCGCGGCGGACCGGGCCGCGTCGCTGCGCTCGGCGGCCGACGAGGCCGAGGCCCGGGCCCGGGACGAGGCCGCGGCCGGGAAGGACGGCACGGCCGCCAAGCCGTCCAAGCTGCAGCAGCTGCGCGCGCGGTACGGGTGGCTGGACCACCTCGTGCGCGCCGGCACGCGGTTCACCGAGCACCACGGCACGCACTACGCCGCGGCGATCACCTACTTCAGCGTGCTGTCGCTGGTGCCGCTGTTGATGATCGCGTTCGCGGTCGCGGGCTACGTGCTGTTCTTCAACCCCGCCCTGCTCGACGAGATCCGCCAGGCGATCAACGCGGCGGTGCCGGGCAACCTCGCGCAGACGATCAACCCGATCATCGACCAGGCCATCGCGGCGCGGAACACCGTCGCCGTGTTCGGCCTGCTCACCGCGCTGTACTCCGGCGTCGGGTGGATGGGCAACCTCCGCGAGGCGCTGAGCGAGCAGTGGGCGCAGGCGCCCGAGCCCCCCGCCCTGCCCAAGCGCCTGTTCTTCGACCTGCTCGCGCTGCTCGGGCTCGGGGTCGCGCTGGTCGGCTCGTTCGCCATCACCGGGGCGGCGTCCGCGTTCGCCACCACGCTGCTGGACCTGGTCGGCCTCGGCGACCAGATCTGGGCGCAGGTCCTGCTGCGGGTGCTCGGCATCGCGCTCGGCCTGGTCGCGAACTTCCTCGTGTTCCTCTGGGTGATCGCGCGGCTGCCGCGCCAGCACACCCCGCTGCGCAGCGCGGTGCGGGCGGCGGTCCTGGGCGCCGTCGGGTTCGAGATCCTCAAGCAGGTCATGACCTTCTACCTGGGCAGCGTCACCACCTCGCCCAGCGGCGCGGTGTTCGGGCCGCTGCTCGGCCTGCTGGTCTTCGTCAACTTCACCTCCCAGTTCATCCTGTTCGTCACGGCGTGGGCGGCGACGGCGCCGGGGGTGGAGAAGCCGGCCCCGGCGGCGGTCCCCGCACCGGCGGTGATCCGCCCGGAGGTCGTGGTGCGCTCCGGCCCGAACGGCGCGACGACGGCCGGGCTGCTCGGCGCGGGTGCCCTGACGGCCCTGCTCGGCCTGCGCGCCTTCCGCGGGCGCCGCTGAGGGGCGGCACCGCCCGCTCGACCGCCGACGGCAGGTGATCGTCGTTCGCGGGTCGTGCGGGCGGGCCGGCCGACCCGGAGCACCCGCGGACGGCGATCGCATCGCCCCCGACACCCGCGGAGGGCGATCACGGCGTCCGGCGCCGCCAGGCCAGCGCGAGCAGGACGGCCACCGCGACGGCCAGCACACCGGCGCCGGCGAGGAGCGCCGCGGACGGGCCCGCCGTCGATCCCGCCGCGGTCGCGTCCGCCGGGCCCGCGGCGCCCG
>DASVUG010000169.1:0-24040 GCA_036387155.1 Pseudonocardia sp.
GGCGGCCGGCTCGCGGCCGCACTGGCCTCCGGGGACCGCGACACGGTGCTCGCCGCGCTGCTCGGGGAGCTGTCGGACGCGACGCGGCCCACGGTGCTCGTCCTGGAGGACGTGCACTGGGCCGACGACGCCACGCTCGACGTGCTGCGCTACCTGGGCCGCCGCGTCGCCGACCTGCCGGTCGTGGTGGTCGTCACCTACCGCGACGAGGAGATCGGCCCCGCCCTGCTGCGGGTGCTCGGGGCGCTGGGCGGTCCGGCGGTGCACCGGCTCGCGCCGGCACGGCTCTCTCGCGGCGCGGTCGCCCGGTTGAGCGGCGGCACGGCGGCGACCTCGGCCCCGCTCTACCGGCTCACCGCGGGCAACCCGTTCTTCGTCTCCGAGATGCTGACCGTGTCGGGTGCCCCGGCCGCGCGCACCGCCGACCGGGTACCGGCGACGGTGGTCGACGCCGTGCTCGCCCGGCTCCAGCGGCTCGCGCCGGCGCAGCGGACCGCGGTCGAGCAGCTGTCGGTCGTGCCGTCGGGGGCGGCGCTGCCCCTGGCCCGGGCCCTGGTCGGGGACCTGCCGGTGCTCGCGGACGCCGAACGCTCCGGCCTGATCGAGGTGCGGCCCGACGCCGTGGCGTTCCGGCACGAGCTGTCCCGCCGGGCCGTCGAGGCCGCGCTGCCGGCCGGGGTGCGGATGCAGCACCACGCCCGGGTGCTGGCCGCGCTGCAGACCGACCCCGACCCCGACCTCGCCCGGGTCGTGCACCACGCCGTCGCCGCGGGCGACGACGCCGCCGTCGCCGCGGTCGCCCCGCCCGCCGCGCGCGCGGCGCACCGGCTCGGAGCGCACGCGCAGGAGGTCGCGCTGATCGAGCAGGCCCTGCGGCACCGGGGTCTGCTCGACCCCGCCGAGGAGGCGGCGCTGTGCCGGGAGCGCGCCGCGGCGCTGTTCACCCTCGACCGCATGTCCGAGGCGCTGGACGCCGGCCGCGAGGCGGTCGCCCTGAGCGAGCGGGACGGCGAGCCGGGACCGCTCGCGGAGGCGCTGGTCGCGCTCGCCCTCGTCGAGTGGGCGCTGGTCCGGCCGCAGGAGAGCCTCGCGACCGTCGAGCGGGCGCTCGCGGTGCTCGCCCCCGGCGGCGACGGCCCCGCGCACGCCTACGCCCTGGCCTACGCCACCGGACTGCGGGGGAGCGTCGACCGCGACGCCGAGGCGCTGACGTCCGCCCGCGCGTCCGTCGCGATGGCCCGCCGCCTGGCGGCGCCGCCGCTGATCGCGCTCGCGGAGATCGCCTGCGGCACCGCGCGGCTCAAGCTGGGCGACCCCGAGGGCGTCCACGACCTGACCGCCGGCATCGGTCGTGCCGTGGCGGCGTCGCACCCCGTGTTCGCCATGACCGGTTACGTGCTGCTGGTGCAGGACCTCTGGTACGCGGGCCGGTACGCCGAGGCCGAGCGGGTGGTCGCCGAGGGCGCCGCCCACGCCCGGGAGCGCGACTTCGAGCTCTACCTCGACCACCTGACCGCCTACGGGTTCCGGCTGCGGGCGGCCCGCGGCGAGTGGGAGGCCGCCGAGACCGGCCTGCGCCGGATCGTCGGCACCGGTGAGTCCGGTGCCGTGCGGCACGGCCTGCCCGAGCTGGCCCGGCTGCTCGTGCGCCGCGGCGCCGACGACGCACCCGCGGTGCTGGACCGGGCGCAGGACTTCGCCCGCCGCGCCGACAACCGGTACGCGCTCGCCCCGGTCGCGTCGGCCCGGATCGAGCTGGCCTGGCTGGCCGGGCGCCCCGAGGACGCCCGCACCGCCGTCGCGGACCTCACCGCCCGGCTCGCCGCGCCGGGCGCCGAGTGGCTGCGGGCCGACCTCCTGCGCTGGCGGCGCCGGCTGGGCGAGGCCGTCGAGCCGTTCGCGGGCTGCCCTCCGGAGTACGCCGCGGGCATCCGGGGCGACTGGGCCGCGGCCGCGCGCGGCTTCGCGGACCGCGGCCTGCCCTACGAGCAGGCGCTGGAGCTGGCCGACTCCGGCGAGGTCGAGCCCATGGTCGAGGCCCTGCGGATCCTCGACGACCTCGGCGCCCGCCCGGCGGCCGCGCTGGTGCGCCGGCGGCTGCGGCAGGCGGGCGCACCGCAGGTGCCGCGCGGCCCGAAGCCGACGACGCGGGCGAACCCCGCCGGGCTGACCGAGCGGCAGGTCGAGATCCTGCGGATGGTGGTCGACGGCCGGACGAACGCCGAGATCGCCGCGACGCTGGTGCTGTCGGTGCGCACGGTCGACCACCACGTCTCCGCGGTGCTGGGGAAGCTGGGGGTGACCACGCGCCGTGAGGCGGCCGACGCGGCCGACCGGCTCGGGATCGGTGCCGGCGGGCCGCCGCGGTGACCCCCGTGCCCGCGGCCCGCTGCGGTGACCCCTGTGCGGGCGGCGCCGGGTTTGCGACCATCGTCCGGTGGCCACCGTCCTGCGGGAGCGCGCGGCCGAGCTGCGGGCCCTCGACGAGGCGCTGACCGGGGCCGTGGCCGGGCGCGGCGCGGTGGTGCTCGTCGCGGGCGAGGCCGGGATCGGCAAGACCAGTCTCGTGCGCGCGTTCCTCCGCGCCGCCGGCGGACGGGCGCGACTCCTCGTGGGGGCGTGCGACGACCTGCTCTCGCCCCGCGCGCTCGGCCCGCTGCGGGACGCGGCCCGCCAGGACGCGGGTCCGCTGGCGGCGGCGCTGGCCGGGGACGACCGGGAGGCCGTGCTCGGGGCGGTCCTCGACGCGCTGAGCACGCCGACCGTGCTGGTCGTCGAGGACGTGCACTGGGCGGACGAGGCGACGCTGGACGTGCTGCGCCACGTCGGGCGCCGCGTGCCGGACCTGCCCGCGGTGCTCGTCGTCACCTACCGCGACGACGAGGTCGGCGCCGACCACCCGCTCCGGAGGCTGCTCGGCGCGTTCGCGGGCGGCCCCGTGCGGCGGCTGACACCGCGTCCCCTGTCGGAGGCGGCCGTGGGGGCGATGGCCGGTGCCGACCTCGACGCGGGGACCGTGCACCTGCTGACCGGCGGCAACCCGTTCTACGTCACCGAGGTGCTCGCCGCCGGCCTCGTGGACGTCCCCGGGACCGTCGCCGACGCCGTGCTCGCCCGCCTGCACGGGCTGGACCCCGCTGCGCAGCAGGCCCTGGAGCAGCTGTCGGTCGTCCCGTCCGGGACCGAGCTCGCGCTGGCCCGGGCGCTGCTCCCCGGCCTCGACGCCCTCGCCGACGCGGAGCGCCGCGGCATGCTCGAGGTGGCCCCGCACGCGGTGCGGTTCCGGCACGAGCTGGCCCGCCGCGCCGTCGAGGGCGCACTCCCCGCGAGCCGCCGGATGCAGCTCAACGCCGCGGTGCTCGCCGCGCTGCGGGACCAGGACCCGCCCGACCTGGCCCGGATCGTGCACCACGCGGTGCAGGCGGCGGACGACGCCGCCGTGGTCGCGTACGCGCCGCAGGCCGCGGCCGTGGCCGCCCGGGCCGGCGCGGGCAGCCAGGCCGCGGCGCTGTACGAGGAGGTGCTCGCCCGGCCCGGCGTCCCGGACGAGCGCCGCGCCGAGCTGTACCAGCTGCTCGCCCGGGTGCTGTTCGACACCAACCGCCGCCACGACGCCCTGGCCGCGGCCGCCTCCGCCGTCGCGCTGCACGAGCGGCTCGGCGACCCGGTCCGGCTCGGCGCGGCGCTGTCGACGCTGGCGCTGCAGCAGTGGGCCAACTTCCGGATCGACGACGCGCTCGCGTCCGCGCACCGCGCGGTCGCGCTGCTGCGGGCGGGGCCGGGCACGCCGCAGCTCGCGGCCGCCCACGTCCAGCTCGCGGTCCTGCTGGTCAACCTGGACCGCGACGCGGAGGCGCTCGCGGCCGCCGAGGCCGGGCTGGCGGTGGACGACGCGCTCGGCGGCACGCCCGCCCGCGCCCGCGGCCTCGTCTACCGGGGACGGGCGCGGGCGCACCTCGGCGACCCGTCGGGCGTCGACGAGGTCCGGGCCGGTCTGCAGCTCGCCCTCGACGCCGGCGACCCCGAGGCGGCGCTCTTCTACACCAACCTGGCCTCGGTGCTGTGGCGGCTGGGCCGCCACGCCGAGCTGGAGGCCTGCGTGGTCGAGGCGGAGGCGTACCTCCGGACCCGCGACCTCACCATGGGTGACCGGGCGACGCTGGCGTTCGGCCACCGGCTCGCGGCGCTGCGCGGCGAGTGGGCGGCCGCGGAGGAGGGGCTGCGCTGGGTGGTCGCCGGGGACGACGCGCACGGGATGCTCGGCCGGCAGGCCCTGCCCACGTTGGCCCAGCTGGCCGTCCGGCGGGGCGACGACGACGCCGAGGCGCTCCTGGCCGCGGCGCGGGAGAACGCCGAGCGGTCGCGGAACCTGCACGCCCTGGTCCCGACGGCGGCCGCGCTGGCCGAGCGGGGCTGGCTGACGGGCGACCCCGGGCGCGGGGACCTCGCGCGCACCCTCCTGCCCCGCCTGGAGAGCCGCGGTCACGAGCGCGAGCGCGGCGAGCTGGCGCGGTGGCTGCACCGGCTGGGCGACCCGGTCGGTCCGTCGGACGGCTGCCCGCCCGAGTACGCCGCCGGGCTCCGCGGCGACTGGCGGGCGGCCGCCGACGCCTGGTCCGCGATCGGCGCGCCGTACGAGCGGGCGCTGGAGCTGGTCGACTCCGGTGAGCCGGAGCCGATGCGGGAGGCCCTGGCCGTCCTCGACCGGCTCGGCGCCGCCCCGGCCGCCGCGCTCACCCGGCGGCGGCTGCGCGCGGCGGGGGTCCTGTCGGTGCCCCGCGGTCCGCAGGCCGCGACCCGCGCCGACCCGACGGGGCTGACCGCCCGCCAGCAGGAGGTCCTCACGCTGCTCGCCGCCGGGCTCACCAACGGCGAGATCGCGGCGCGCCTGGTGCTGTCGGTCCGCACGGTCGACCACCACGTCTCCGCCGTGCTCGCGAAGCTCGGCGTGGCGACGCGCCGCGAGGCGGTGGCCGCGCTCCGCCGCTGAGCCGGCCCGTCGGCGCCGGTCCGTCCGCCGGTTCGTCACCGCCGGCCGCCGCGCCGCGCGCACCGGCGGACGACGGCGGCCAGCACCAGTGCGGGCAGGGCGGCCGCGAGCGCGCACAGGGTGGAGTAGGAGGTGGCGGCGACGACCAGGCCGGCCAGGGCGCCCCCGGCCGCGCCGCCGAGGTTCATCAGCGCGTCGTTGCGCCCCTGCACGCGCGGGCGGTCGGCCGCCGCGACGGCGTCGACGAGCAGCGCTGACCCGCCGACCAGCACCGCCGACCAGCCGACGCCGAGCAGGGCCAGGGCGCCGATGAGGTGCAGCACCGCGTGCGGGGCCGCGGTCGCGCCGAGCAGCGCCGCGACGGTCAGCAGCCCGGCGCCCAGCCCGAGCACCGGCAGCCGCCCGACGCGGTCGCTGAGCCAGCCGAACAGGGGGCTCAGCGCGTACATCGCCCCGCTGTGCAGTCCGATCGCCAGGCCGACGATCCGCAGGCCCGCGCCGCCGTGGGCGAGGTGGAGCGGCGCCAGTGCCATGAGCCCGACCATCACGGCCTGCGCGACGACGACCGCGGCGGTCGCGAGCGCCAGCACCGGGACGGGACGGGACCCGACGGCGCCGGGCCCGGGCTGCGCACCCCCGGCGCGGGCCAGGCACAGGGGGTCGGGCCGCAGTCCCCGGTGGACGCCGAGCGCGGCGGCGGCGAACAGGCCGGTGCACAGGAGGTACGGCCCGGTCGCGCCTGCCGCCCCGACGCCCGCCGCCAGCCGTCCGACGGGGGCGGCGAGGTTCGGCCCGGTCACCGCCCCGGCGGTCGTCGCCCACAGCACCACCGACAGGGCCCGGCCGCGCCGCTGCGGCCGGGCGAGGTCGGTGGCGGCGAAGCGGGCCGCCAGCGTGGTCGCGGCGGCCGCACCCAGCAGGACCGACGCCGCGACCAGCGCCGGCCAGCTCCCGACGGCGACCGCGCCCGTGGCGGCGGCGGCACCGGCCGCCGCGACCAGGTAGCCGCGCCGCAGCGCCGCCCCGCGCCCGACCCGGTCCGCGGTCCGCGCGAGGGGCAGGCCGACGACCGCCGCGCCCAGGGCGGACGCGGTCTGGGCCAGGCCGCCGACGGCGGCCGAGCCCGCCAGCCCCGCGGCGGTCAGCCCGCCGACGGCGGCGACGGTGCCGACCCCGGCGCCGCCGAGGGCCTGGGTGACCGCGAGCACGACCAACGTGCGGCGCTGGACGCGCCGCGGGTCGGTGGCCGGCGCGGGGCCGGTCGTGCGCGGCGACGAGAGGGTGGTCATGGCGTCTCCTGGTGGCGGGGCAACGCCGACCAGCGTCACCGCGGCGGCGCCACCGCTCATCGGGGACGACCACCCATCCCGGCGCGGCGACGGCCCACGTCGGGCGCCGGCGACCAGCCCCGGTGCGGGCCCGCCGGTGTGGGTGGTGCGCCGCCGGACATGGGCGGTCGTCGCCGATCCCGCGCGCGCCGCCGCGGGCGACGCTCCTCGGGTCCGCCCCACCCGCCCCGCAGGAGCAGCGCCATGACCACCGCCACGACCACCGCCGCGACCACCGCGACCCGCACCCCCGCCCTCGCCGCCCTGATCGACCGGCTCGACGCCGCCTTCCGGGGGACCGACGTCCCGCACGCCGTCGGCGAGGCGCTCCGGCCGTTCCTCGGGCGGCCCGGGCTGCTGACCCCCGAGCAGGAGGCCGGCTGTCCCCGCCGCTACCGCACGCACCTGTTGCACGTCCCCGACGACGGGGCGTACTCGCTGGTCGCCGCGGTGTGGCGGCCCGGGCAGCGCACGGCCGTCCACGACCACATCGCCTGGTGCGTCGTCGGGGTGCACCGCGGCGAGGAGCACGAGACCCGGTACCGGCTGGCCGGTGACCACCTGGTGGAGGTCGGGCACACCGTCGGCCCCTGCGGCGAGGTGACGGTGCTGCTCCCGCCGGGCGACATCCACGCGGTGGTGAACGACGGCGCCGTGACCGCGGCCTCCCTGCACGTCTACGGCGCCGACCTGCGCGACCGCGGCACGAGCGTCCGCCGCCGCTACGACCTGCCCGTCCTGCTGCCGACCCCGGCGTAGGCAGCGGCCCCCCCGAGATGGGCGGCCGTCCCCGATGGACGGCGGCCCCCGGCGGCGGAGCGTGTGTCCCGTCGGGAACGACCACCGCCACTCCACCATCACCACCACTCCACGAGGAGCACGACGATGACCGAGACCACCCTCACCTCGACGGTCCGCAACGGCGTCGACACCGCGACGATGTTCGCCACGCTCGACGCCATCAAGGCCCAGCCCGAGATCGCCGAGTTCCGGTTCCGCGCCCGCAACACCTGGCTCGGGGGCGCGCACAACCGCTCGACGATCCGGGACTTCTACGCCGCCTGCAGCGAGGACACCACCCGCACCGCGGCGTTCACCCTGGACGCGGGCGAGCCGGCGATCCTGCTGGGCACCGACACCGGCCCGAACCCGGCCGAGCACCTGCTGCACGCGCTGGCCGCGTGCGTCACCACCTCGCTGGTCTTCTCGGCCGCCGCGCGGAAGGTGAACCTGACCCTCGTCGAGTCGACGATCGAGGGCGACCTGAACGTCGAGGGCGCGATGGGCACCAACACCACCGACTTCCGCAACGGGTTCAGCGCCATCCGGATGTCGATCCGCATCGCCGGCGACGCGCCCGAGGAGAAGCTGCGCCAGGTCGTGCAGCGGGGGACCGACCGCTCCGTGGTGTTCGACTCGATCACCAACGGCGTGCCGGTCTCCGTCGACGTCACCACGGCCTGACCGGCCGCCCGCACCCCGACGGCCGGACCGGCCAACGGGTCCGGCCGTCGGTCCTTCCGGAGGAGTTCCGATGTCCGAGTACGACGCCGTGGTCGTCGGCGCCCGCTGCGCCGGGTCCGCCACCGCGATGCTGCTCGCCCGCGCGGGGATGCGCGTGCTGCTGCTCGACCGCGTCCACCCCGAGCGCGACACGCTGTCCACCCACGCGCTGATGCGCGCCGGGGTGCTGCAGCTGGACCGCTGGGGTGTCCTGCCGCGGGTCGTCGCGGCCGGCACCCCGCCCGTGACCCGCACGACCTTCCACTACGGCGAGCGCGCCGAGACCGTCGCGCTCGCCGCACCGCTCTACGCCCCGCGCCGGCCGGTGCTCGACACCGCGCTGCTGGACGCCGCGGTCGAGGCCGGCGTGGAGGCCCGGCTCGGCGTCACGGTCCTCGACGTCGAACGGGCCCGCGGCCGGGTCGTCGGCCTGCGCTACCGCCTGCGCGGGGGGCGGGGCGGCGCCGAGCGGACCGTACGGGCGGCGCTCACGGTCGGTGCCGACGGGCTCGGTTCCACCGTCGCCCGGGCCGTCGGCGCCCCGACCACCTGGCAGGGGCGGGCGGCCGGGGCGTGCCTCTACGGCTACTGGCCCGCGACCGGGGCGACCGGCTACGAGTGGTTCTACCGGCCCGGCCGGGCCGCGGGGATCATCCCGACCAACGGCGGGCAGGTGTGCGTCTGGACGTCGCTGCCCGCCGCCCGGTTCGCCGAGGAGCGCCCGACGGGGCTCGACGCGGTGTTCGACCGCGGCCTGGCCGCGATGCGCCCGGAGCTGGACGCGACCCGGGCGGCGCTCGGGGTCGTCGGCGACCGGGTCGGACCGCTGCGGGCCTTCCCGGGGCGGCCCGCCGTGCTGCGCCGCCCGCACGGGCCCGGCTGGGCCCTGGTCGGGGACGCCGCCTCCTTCAAGGACCCGTTGACGGCGCACGGCATCACCGACGCGCTGCGCGACGCCGAGCTGCTGGCCCGCGCGGCCGTCGACGGCGGTCCGGCCGCGTTCGCCGGCTACGAGGCCGAGCGCGACGCGCTGACCCGGCCGCTGCTCGACGCGGCCGAGCAGGTCAGCGCCTACGCCTGGGACCTGGACGGCGTGGAGGACCTGCTGCGCGCCGAGAGCGCCGCGATGCGGGCCGAGGTCGCGACGGTGCGGGCGTTCGGCGACCCGTTCGGTGCCGCGCTGCGGGTCTGCGCCTGACCGCCGCCCGACGACGAAGCCCCCTCCCGATCCGGGAGGGGGCTTCGTCGTGAGCGGTCAGGCCACGGCGACGAGCCCGCGCCGGCCGGCCGCGGCACCCCGGGTGGCGGTGCGGTCGGCGGTGCGGTCGGCGCCGCGGGCGGCGATGTGGTCCGCGACGTGCTCGGCGTCCGCGCCCACGCCGTCGACGAAGCTCGAGTTGCGCCGGTACTGCCAGCGCAGGCCCAGGAAGTACAGGCCCGGTGCCGCGGTGACGCCGCGGCGGTGGACCGGCTCGCCGTCGGCGTCGAGGACGGGTGCCTCGACGTCGCGGTGGTCGCGGGCGAACCCCGTCGCCCACACGACCGCCGCGACGCCGTCCAGGTCCAGCGTGCGTGGCGCGTCGGCGATCCACGGCGCGTCCGCGGGCGCGGGGACGGTCTCGACGGGCACGGCGGGGCCGTGCGCGGCGACGTGGGCGTCCACCGCCGCGCGGAACCGCCGCGCGTTGTCCTCCGCGGCCGCCAGGGTGGCCGGCAGGTCCCCGGCGAAGCTCAGCGTGCCCCGGTGGACGCCGAGGAGCCGGCCGTGGGCGGTGACGCCCTCGGCGACCAGCCGGCGCACGTCGAGGTCGCGGACGCCGCCCGCCAGCACGGCGTTCGGCGAGCGGTGGGGCCCGGTGGGCAGCGAGTCGACGGTGCGCGCGAGCATGCCGAGGCGGTCCATCCACCAGTAGGCGTCGTGGCCCCGGTAGCGGCGCGGCAGGCAGCGGTGCCGGCCGACCGCGAGGTGCACCCGCCGCCCGGCCGCGGCCAGCTCGGCCGCGATCTGCTGCCCCGACGGCCCGGCCCCGACGACGAGCACCGCCCCCGCGGGCAGCTGCGCCGGGTTGCGGTAGGCGCTGGTGTGCCGCTGGACGAGGTCGCGGGGCAGGTGGGCGGCGAGCGCGGGGATCCGCGGGTGGGCGAGGTCGCCGGTGGCGAGCACGACGTTCCCGGCCGAGAGCGGGCCGTCGGTCGTGTCGACCAGCCAGCCGCCCCCGGCCGGGCGGATCCCGCGCACGGTGACCCCGGAGCGCACGGGCGCGGCGAACGACCGGGCGTAGTCCTCGAGGAACGCGACGACCTGCCCGCCCGTCATGAACCCGTCGGGGTCCGGTCCGGTGTAGCGGTGGCCGGGCAACCGCGTCTGCCAGTTGGGGGAGAGCAGCCGGAAGGAGTCCCACCGCTGCGTGCGCCAGCTGTGGGCGACCGTGCCCCGCTCGAGCACGACGTGCTCGAGCCCGCGCGCGGTCAG
This sequence comes from Pseudonocardia sp., assembly GCA_036387155.1. Lineage (GTDB taxonomy): Bacteria > Actinomycetota > Actinomycetes > Mycobacteriales > Pseudonocardiaceae > Pseudonocardia. The sequence goes on from DASVUG010000169.1 coordinate 10,295, forward strand.
GCAGCGGCTCAGCGCCAGACCGGCCTGGCCGGCGCCGACGACGACGGTGGGGACGTGCTCGGGCCGGGCTGCCGGGTGGGCGGCCGGGTGGGCGGCCGGGTGGGTGGTCGGGGGCGTGGTCACGGTGTCCTCCTGGTCGGCTGTGCCGAACGCTAGGAACCGGGGACGGCGCGGCCATCGGCGTCGGCTGCCCATCCCGGCGTCGCCCCCGCCCATCTGCGGCGGGTGCGGTGCCGGCCGGATGAGCGCGCGGGGCGGCGGTGCGCCAGGGTGGGGCCGTGGACAGGGTGGTGAACACGGCCGACGGCGGGGCGGCGCTGTCGAGCCAGGCCGAGATCGACGCGGAGATGGCGGCGCTGGCCGCCGCGGGCGGGGCGCGGCAGCCGCGCCTGGACTACGCGCCCTACCGCAGCTCGGTGCTGCGCCACCCGGCGACGGCGCCGCAGCCGGTGGACCCCGAGGGCGCGGAGCTGGTCGCCCCGGTGTTCGGCCACGCCGACGTGGACCCCCTGGAGGCCGACCTCACCCTCGGCGGTGTCGGCGCCCCGATCGGCGAGCGGATCCTGGTCCGCGGGCGGATCGTGGACGGCGACGGCCGCCCCGTCCGCGGCCAGCTCGTGGAGATCTGGCAGGCCAACGCCGCCGGGCGCTACGTGCACACCGGCGACCAGCACCCCGCGCCGATCGACCCGAACTTCACCGGCGTCGGGCGCTGCCTGACCGACGACGACGGCGGCTACGCCTTCACCACCATCAAGCCCGGCCCCTACCCGTGGCGCAACCACCACAACGCCTGGCGGCCCGCCCACATCCACTTCTCGCTGTTCGGCACCGAGTTCACCCAGCGCCTGGTCACCCAGATGTACTTCCCCGGCGACCCGCTGTTCGCCCACGACCCCATCTACCAGGCCGTCACCGACCCGCGGGCCCGCGAGCGGCTCGTGGCGACCTACGACCACGGCCTGTCCGAGCACGAGTGGATGCTCGGTTACCGCTGGGACGTCGTGCTCACCGGCGCGCACGCCACCCCGGTCGAGGGGGCCGAGGGTGCCTGAACCGCTCGAGCCCTCCGCCCCGAGCCCCGGCCAGACCGTCGGCCCGTTCTTCCACGACGCCCTGCCCTACCCCGGCGACCGCGAGCTGGTCCCGCCGGGCACGCCCGGTGCGGTGCTCCTGCACGGTCACGTCCGCGACGGGGAGGGCGCCGGTCTTCCGGACGCCCTGGTCGAGATCCGCCAGGCCGACGCCACGGGCGCCGTCCCGCGGGTGGCCGGGTCGCTGCACCGGCCGGGGGCGCCGTTCACCGGCTGGGGCCGCAGCGACACCGACCGGACCGGCCGCTTCTGGTTCCGCACCGTCGAGCCGGCACCCACCCGCGACGGCGGCGCGGCCTTCCTCGCCGTCGCGGTGTTCGCCCGCGGCCTGCTCGACGTGCTGTTCACCCGCGTCTACCTGCCCGCCGACACCGCCGACCGGGCCGCCGCGCTCGCCGCCGACCCCCTGCTGGCCCGCCTCGACCCCGACCGGCGCGCCCGTCTCACCGCCGTGCGCGAGCCGGACGGCAACCTGCGCTTCGACGTGCACCTGCAGGGGCCGCGCGAGTCGGTGTTCCTGAGCTACCCGCGGCACCGGTGAGCGAGCTGGCGAGCGAACAGATGTCACTGCGCCTGCGCGCTGTGTCGGAACTCCCTGGGCCGACCGAGCGCAGCGAGGGAGTGCGGTGAGCGAGCGCGCGTCGCTGCTCGAACCCGGTGCGCACCGGGCGCCGGGCCTCGACGACGCGGCGCTGGTGGCGGCGATGCTGCGCGTCGAGGTGGCGTGGTGCGAGGTCCTGGCCGACGTCGGCGCGGCGACGCCCGAGCAGGTCCGGGCCGTCGCCGCCGCGGCCGAGGGGGTGGACCCGCACCTGCCCGCCGGGGACGTGGAGGCGGCCGGCAACCCGGTGCTCCCGCTGCTCGCCGCCCTGCGCGCCGGCGTCGGCGACCCCGACGTCGTGGTGCACCGGGGTCTGACCAGCCAGGACGTCCTCGACTCCGCCCTCATGCTGCTGGCCCGCGACGCGCTGGCCCGGGTGGGCGCCGATCTCGACGCGGTCGCGGCGCGGCTCGCGGCCCTCGCCGCGGCGCACCGGGACACCGTCATGGCCGGGCGCACCCTGACGCAGTACGCCGTCCCGGTGACCTTCGGGCTGCGGGCGGCGCAGTGGTTGGCGGGCGTGCTCGACGCCCGCGCCGCCGCCGCCGCCGTCGCCGCGGACCTGCCGGTGCAGTGCGGCGGCGCGGCCGGCACGCTGGCCCTGGCCGGCACCCTGGCCGCCGAGCCGGTCGCGCTGGCCGAGGCCCTGGCCGCCCGGCTCGGGCTGCGGTGGCCCGGGCTGCCCTGGCACACGCGCCGCACGCCGGTGACCCGCCTGGGCGACGCGCTCGCCGAGACCTGCGACGCGCTCGCCCACCTCGCCGGCGACGTCCTGGTGCTGGGCCGCCCGGAGATCGCCGAGGTCCGCGAGGCGGCGGTCGCGGGCCGGGGCGCGTCGTCGACCATGCCGCACAAGCAGAACCCCGTGTTCGCCGTGCTCGTCCGGAGCGCGGGGCTGCAGGCACCGGCGCTGGCCGCGCAGCTGCACCTGTGCGCCGCGCAGGCCGTCGACGAGCGCCCGCCCGGCGCGTGGCACGCGGAGTGGCCCGCGCTGCGCCGGTTGCTGGCGCTGGCGGTGACCGCCGCGTCGCAGGCCGTCGAGCTCGTCGGGGGGCTCGAGGTCGACGCCGCCGCGATGCGCCGCCGCGCTCGCGACGCGGCCGGCGACCTGCTGGCCGAGCGGGGCGGGGACGGCGGGGACGACCCGGCCGACTACCTCGGCGCCGCCGGCGCCTTCGTCGACGCCGTGCTGTCACGGACCCAGGGCGAGGAGGACCCATGAGCGAGCCGGATCCCCACACCGCCGGGATGGCGGTGCGCCGCGCCGTCCTCGGCGACGCGCACGTCGACCGCGCGCAGGCCGCGACGACCGACCTGACCCGCGACTTCCAGTCGTTCATCACCCGCTACGCCTGGGGCGAGGTGTGGACGCGGCCGGGCCTGGACCGCCGCACCCGCAGCGCGATCACCCTGACGGCGCTCCTGGCCCACGGGCACTGGGGCGAGCTCGCGATGCACGTGCGCGCCGCGGTGCGCAACGGCCTGACCCCCGCCGAGATCGCCGAGGTGATCCTGCACGCGGGCGTCTACTGCGGGGTGCCGGCTGCCAACCACGCCCTCGCGGTCGCGCAGGAGGTCCTGGCCGACCTCGGCGAGGCGGGCGAGGCGGGCTGACCCGCGAGACCCGCACCGACCGGGAGTACACCAACCTCTCGATCTCCGCCGTGTCGGGCAACGCCGAGCTGCCCGAGATCCGAGGGCCCGGCGCCGGGACCGCCCGACCGGTCAGGTCGGCCCGGCGGCCGGCGGCTCGAAGTCGGTCTCGACCCTCTGGTGGTCCTTCGCGCGCTGGGTCTCCGCGTACGCCGCGTAGGCCCGCCGGTCGGCGGAGGTCAGCGCGGTGTCCGCCGGGTCCACCGGGGCGAGCAGGCTGCGCGGGTACAGCCGCTCGGCGCGCACCACGTTGACCTCCGCGCCGAGCACGAGGATCAGCGCGGCGAGGTAGATCCAGGTCAGCAGGCCCAGGACGATGCCGAACAGGCCGTAGGTGGCCGTCGAGCCGCGCAGCTGGTGGTCGAGCAGGTACGTGCCGACCGACTGCAGGACCTGCCAGAGCACGCTCGCGGTGATCGCCCCGGGCCACAGGATGCGCACCGGCTGGGAGCGGGCGGTCAGCACGCGGAACATGAAGATCACCACGCCGGCGTTGACCACCAGCGACGCCGCGATCGCCGCCACCCGCACCACGGCGTCGAGCGCGCCGGCCCCCCAGTTCCCGGCCGCGGTGGACAGCGCCGCCAGGGCCGTGGTGGCCGCGACGCTGAGCATCAGCACGCCCAGCAGGGCGGCGCTGCGCCCGTAGTACGCCGCCAGCGCCGGGCGGTCCGCCTTCGGCACGGCCCAGATCTGGTTCATCGCCGTCTGCGCGGCGACCCCGAAGCCGAGCGCGCCGTAGACGCTCACCGCGATCCCGACGACGAGCCCGAGCGTGCTGCCCTGCAGCGAATGGATGTTGGACTGGATCTGGTCGCCGATGATCGGGAAGTCGCGCAGCGCGGAGTCCAGCACCCGCTCCTGCAGCGCGGCGTTCCCGGACAGGGCGAACCCGAGGATCGTCACCAGGAGCAGCAGGAGCGGGAACAGCGACAGGAACCCGTAGTAGGTGATCATCGCGGCGAGGTAGCTCGCCTGGTCGTCGATCATCTTGTAGACCACGGCCAGCGGCAGGCCGAGCCAGCGGTGCCGCCGCTGCCGGCCGTCCAACCACCCGAGAACGCCCATGTCGTGAGCCTGCCCCATCCCGGTGGGCCAGGACCAGCGCGGCGGCGCCCGCCGCCGGTAGGGTCCGCGCCATGGAGTACCGCCAACTCGGACGGTCGGGGCTGCGGGTCTCGACGATCACCCTGGGCACGATGGGCTACGGCGGGACGGGGTGGGCCAAGGCCGTCGGCTCGCTCGACGTCGACGCCGCCCGCCGGCAGATCGCGCTGGCCCGCGACGCGGGCGTCAACCTGATCGACACCGCGGACGTCTACTCGAGCGGGCTGTCCGAGGAGATCGTCGGGAAGGCGTTGGGCGCGGACCGCGACGACGTCCTGCTCGCCACGAAGGTGCGCATGCCGATGGGGGACGGGCCCAACGACGCGGGGCTGTCGCGCCACCACGTGATCCGGGGTGCCGAGGCGAGCCTGCGCCGGCTCGGCACGGACTGGATCGACCTCTACCAGGTGCACGAGTGGGACGGGCAGACGCCGCTGGAGGAAACCCTCGCCGCGCTGGACCACCTGGTGCAGTCGGGCAAGGTGCGCTACGTCGGCTGCTCGAACTACGCGGGGTGGCAGCTGATGAAGGCGCTCGGCGTGTCGGACCGGCTGGGCCTGACGCGCTTCGTCAGCCAGCAGATCTACTACTCGTTGCAGGCGCGCGACGCCGAGCACGAGCTCGTGCCGGTGTCGATCGACCAGGGGCTCGGCATCCTCGTGTGGAGCCCGATCGCGGGCGGACTGCTCTCGGGCAAGTACCGCCGCGGCCAGCAGGCCCCCGAGGGCAGCCGGCACCTCGGCGACTGGGACGAGCCGCCCGTGCACGACGAGGACAAGCTCTACGACACCGTCGAGGCGCTGGTCGCGATCGGCGAGGCGCACGGCGTGTCCGCGGCCCGGGTCGCGCTGGCCTACCTGCTCGCCAAGCCGGCCGTCACCTCGCTGATCGTGGGTGCGCGGACGGACGAGCAGCTGGCCGACAACCTCGCCGCCGCGGACCTGGCGCTGACCGCCGACGAGGTCGCCCGCCTCGACGACGTCAGCGGCGAGCCGCTGCGCTACCCGCACTGGCACCAGGCCAAGACCTCGGGCGACCGCCTCAGCCCGGCCGACCTGAGCCTGCTCGGACGCCACCTGCCGTGACGGACCTGGTGTGACGGTCCGACCCCGTTGGTCGGCCCGGTCGTCGCGCCGGGCACGTTGAGGTGAGCGCGCCGATCCGGGTCGGGCTCGTCGGCGCCGGACCGTGGGCGGGGATGTTCACCGCCCCGATGCTGGCGGCGGCCGCGGACCTCACCCTGGCCGCCGTGTGGGCGCGCCGCCCGGAGGCCGCCGCGGCGCTGGCGCACGAGCACGGCCTGCCGGCGGCGGGCTCGTTCGACGCCCTGCTGGCGGCCTGCGACGCCGTGGCCTTCGCGGTGCCGGCCGAGGTCCAGGCGCCGCTGGCCGCGTCGGCGGCCCGGGCCGGCAAGCACCTGCTGCTCGAGAAGCCGGTCGCCTTCACCGTCGCCGAGGCCGAGGCGGTCGCCGCCGCCGTCGACGAGGCCGGCGTCGCGACGCAGCTGGTGCTGACCTACCGCTTCACCCCGCAGGTGCGCGACTTCCTGGCCGCCGCCGGCGGGCCCGTCGCCTACGTGCGCACCGCCTTCCTCGGCGACGGCGCGCTCGCCGGGTCGCCGTTCGCCACCCCGTGGCGGCGGGCCGCCCGCGCCGCCGTCCTCGACCTCGGGCCGCACACCCTGGACCTGGCCGAGGCCGTCGCCGGGCCCGCCGTCCGGCTGCGGGCGGCCGAGGCGGGCGGCGTCGTCGCGGTCGAGACCGTGCACGAGGCCGGCGCCCGCGGCCACGTCGCGCTCTCGCTGACCACGCCCGGCGGCGGTGCGCTGGAGGCCGACGCCGCCACGGCCGCCGGTCGGGTCGTCCTCGCCGACCCGACCCCGCGCGAGCCCGCGGCCGTGTGGCGCGCGATCACCGACGCCTTCGCCGCCGCGGTCCGCGGCCCGGTCCCGGAGCCGCTCGACGTCCACCGGCTCGACGTCCACCGGGGCGTCCGGCTCCAGCGCCTCCTCGCCGCCGTCGGCGAGGCGCTCGACGGCGGCGGGGCCGTGTCCGTGGAGCGCTGAACGGGCGCAGCGCCGTCACGACCCGTCGGCGGCTCCCGCGAACGCGTCGCGGTGCTCGTGGGCCCACTGGTCGTAGGTGCGGGCCGGGTGCCCGGTGAGCCGCTCGACCTCCTCCGTCACGGTGGCCGGGACCCCGTCGGCCGCCGCCCACAGGGTGAACAGCGAGTCGACGACGTCCGGTGGGGCGTACCGCGCCATCGCTGCCCGGGCGTCGTCGGGGTCGACCGCCCGCACCGCCACGGGGCGGCCGAGCACGTCGCCGAGCACCGCGACGTGCTCGGCGAAGGACAGCGACCGCGGGCCGGTGAGCGACGGTGCCTCGCCGCGTCCCCGACCGGTGGTGAGCGCGGCGACGGCCACGTCGGCGATGTCCCGCTCGTGGATCGACGCCACGCGCGCGTCCGGGTAGGGCAGCTCGACGACGCCGGCGGCCCCGATGCTCCGCGCCCACTGCAGCGTGTTGCCGCAGAAGGCGCCGGCCCGCAGCGCCGTGGTCGCGAGCCCGGCGTCCCGGAGCGCCCGCTCGGCCCGGGCGTGCAGGCCGGCGATCGGGTCGGTCTCCGGGTCGGCCTCCACCACGGCACCCGACGACAGCAGCACGACGTGCTCCACCCCGGCGTCGCGGGCGGCCGCGGCGAACGGGCCGAGGTCGCGGCCGGCGTAGCAGAACACCGCTTCCACGCCGTCGAGGGCCGCGGGGAAGGTGGCGGGGGAGTCGAGGTCGACGGCCACGGCGTCGACCCCGGCGGGCAGCGACAGCCGGGACGGGTCGCGGGCTCCGGCGCGCACGGAGACCCCGGCGGCCCGCAGCCCGTCGAGGACGCCGCCGCCGACGGTGCCGCGGGCCCCGGTGACGAGAACGGTCATGGTCCGCAGTCAACCGGGCCGCGCGGGCCCCCGCGCGGTGGCCCCGTCACTACCGCTTCTCGACGGTGATCCGCCCGGCACGGCGCACGACGCGCCCCACCCGCAGCCGGAGGTACTTGGCGTACGCCTTCACCAGCGCGCTGTAGCCGGGGGTCGGGCCCCGGTAGGAGAAGAAGCCCTGCGGGCCGTCGACCATGGCACCGCTGGTGGTGTCGTAGCGGGCGCCGTGCCACGGGCAGACCAGGCAGCCGTCGGCGTCCACCCGGCCCTTGCTGAGGTCGGCGAGCTGGTGGCGGCAGCGCCGGGACACCGCGAAGTCGCGGCCGCCGCTGGCGCCGACGGCCCACTGGCCCACGCGCCGCACCTCTCCGCGCGCGAAGGGGGTGTCGGGGATCGAGTCGTCGGACATGCCGGAGAGCTGCCCCCGCCGGCCGCCGGGAAACCGCCGCCCGACCCACCGCCGGGTGGTGCTGCGGCGGGGGGCGCTACGACGACACCGCGCGCAGCGCCTCCCGGATGACGTCGGTGACGACCTTCGGTTGCGAGATCATGATGACGTGCGAGCCCTCGGCCTCGGTGATCGTCGCGCCGGCCCGCTGCGCCATCTTCCGCACGACGTCCGAGCCCGCCGCCCTGTCCCCGGTGGGGACGACGGCCCACGACGGCAGGCTCTTCCAGGCCGGCGTGCCGGTCCGCTCGCTGAACCCCAGGGCGGAGATGGGCCGCTGGGTGGCCGCCATGACCCGGGCCTGCTCCGGGGAGACGTCGGCGGCGAAGGCGTCGTGGAACTGGTCCGGGTCGATCGCGAGCTCGACCTGGGTCGCGTCGCCGTCGCCGGTCGGGTAGTGCAACTGCACCAGCGCGGAGCTCAGGACGCTGTCGCGCGAGTCGGCCTCGATCTCCTGCAGCGCCTCGCCCTCGTCCGGTGCGAAGGCGGCCACGTACACCAGGCCGACGACGTTGCCCGCGCGCAGCGCGGCGTTCGTGATGATCGCGCCGCCGTAGGAGTGGCCGACGGCGAGGACGGGCCCGGGGATCTGGCTGATCGCGCTGGCCACGTAGGCGGCGTCGTGGGAGATGCCCCGCAGGGGGTTCGACACCGCCTGCACCGTCACCCCCTCGGCGAAGAGCTGGGCGACCACGTCGTTCCAGCCCGCGCTGTCGGCGAACGCGCCGTGGACGAGGGCGACGGTCGGGCTGGAGCCGGCGGTGGGGGTGGCCTCGGTCACGGGAGTCTCCTCGGAGGTCGGGAGGACGGTCGAGGGCCCGGTCGGACCCGGCCGGACCCTGCCCTCCTCCGCGCGGACGCGTCAACGGTCAACTGACTCCCCTCCTGCCCGGGTCGCCCGCGACCCGGTTCGCGCCGTGGAAGTCGCGCAGGGCGGCCAGGACCTCCTGCGGGCGCTCCTCGACGAGGAAGTGGCCGCAGTCCAGGGCGCGTCCGGAGACGTCGTCGGCCCAACCGCGCCAGACGGCGAGGGTGTCGTACCAGGACTCGAGGGCACCCCGCCCGGCCCACAGCACCTGGGTCGGGCACGTGATCCGGCGACCGGCGGCGCGGTCCTCGTCGTCGTCGCGCCGGTCGCACGTCGCCCCGGCCCGGTAGTCCTCGCACATGGCCTCGATGGCCGCCGGGTCACGGGCGCAGCGGGCGTAGTCGGCCACGGCCGCCGCCGGGAACGCGCGGATCGCGCCCCCGAACTCCGCGTCGAAGAAGAAGTACTCGGGATCGGCCGCGATGAGCCGCTCGGGGACCGGGTGCGGCTGGGCCAGGAACCCCCAGTGCCAGTACCCGAGGGCGAGGCGGGCGTCGGCCCGGGCCCACACCGCGCCGGTGGGGACGACGTCCATGACCGTCAGCCGCCGCACCACCTCCGGCGCGTCAAGCGCCATGCGGTAGGCGACCCGGCCCAGGCCAGGTGGGTCTCGGGGTAGCCGTGCAGGAGCAGCAGCGGTGGCCCGGACCCGCCCGTCCGCACCCGCAGCGAGACCTCCCCGACGGTGATCCGGGTCAGCCGCAGGTCGTCGAACGCGGGCGGCAGGACCGCCCCGGGCCGGTCGGGCACGGGCATCGGTTCCTCCTCGGCGCTCGGTACCGGCGGCGCAGTATGCCGTCGATCACGGGCCCCGCCCATGCGTCATCCGACCCGTCTCCGACGCGGTGCGCGGTGCTGGTCACCGGCCCCGCGGCACGGGACACTCGCACCGACGGCGGTCCTGCGACCGGACCGCGCTGCACGTCACCCGACCGCCGCCGCCCGAGGGGACTTCCGTTGGAGAACGTCGTCACGGCGACCGTCCCGGACGCCGTCGGCCTGGTCGGACGGGACGCGGAGCTGGAGGTCCTGCGGGCGTTCGCCGGCCGTGCCCGTGCCAACGGGGGCGCGCTGCTGCTCACCGGCGGACCGGGGATGGGCAAGACCGCGCTGCTGGACGCCGCCTGCCGGTTGGCCCGGTCCGACGGCGGCGCCCGGGTGGTGCGGGCGACCGGCGCCCAGTTCGAGGCCGAGGTGGCCTACGCCGGGCTCCACCAGCTGTTCCTCCCCCTGCACGACCGGCTGGACGCGCTCGCCGACGTGCAGCGGGAGGCGCTGGCGGTCGCCCTGGGCACGCACGCCGGTCCGGCGGCCGGCGGGCTCGTGGTGTCCGCCGCCGCGCTGGCGTTGCTGCGGGAGGTCGCCCGGCGGGGACCGCTGCTGGTGGTGGTCGACGACGCGCAGTGGCTGGACCGCGCGAGCGCGCGGGTCCTCGGGTTCGTCGCCCGGCGGCTCGCGGGCAGCCGCATCGGGATCCTCGCCGCCGCCCGCAGCGACGCCGAGTCCGTGCTCCTGCACGTCGGCCTGCCCGAGCACCAGGTGCCGCCGCTCGACGACCGCGCCGCCGCCGACCTGCTCGCCGGCCGCTTCCCGGACCTGGCCGCGTCGGTCCGCCGCCGGGTCCTGGCCGCGGCGGCGGGGAACCCGCTCGCGCTCCTGGAGCTGCCGGCCGCGATGACGGAGGGCCAGCGCCACGCGGCCGACCCCCTCCCGCCCGTCCTCGCCCTGAGCGACCAGCTCCGCCGGCACTTCGCCGACCGGGTGCGCGCGCTGCCCGCCGCCACCCGCAGGCTCCTGCTGCTGGCCGCCCTCGACGGGACCGGGGACCTGCGGGCGCTGCGGGCCGGCTCGTCCGACGACGGCTGGCTCGACCGGCTGGCTCCCGCCGAGCACCACCGCCTGGTCCGGGTGGACCTGACCCGGGACCGGGTCGAGCTGGGGCACCCCCTGGTCGGCGCCGCGGTCGTCGAGCTGGCCGCGAGCGGGGAGCGCCAGCGCGTCCACGCCCTGCTGTCCGAGGTGCACGCCGGGGATCCCGAGAAGCGCGCCTGGCACCGGGCCGAGGCCGTCGTCGGCGTGGACGAACCGACCGCCGCGCTGCTGGAGGCGGCCGCGGACCGGGCGCTGCACAAGGGCGACGCCGTGCGCGCCGTCCACGCCCTGCTGCGCGCCGCGGACCTGAGCCCGCACGGCACGGACCGGGCCCGGCGGCTGGCCGGGGCCGCGTACCTCGGCGCCGACGCCGCGGGGCGGCTCAGCAGCGTCCCCGGGCTGCTCGACGAGGCCCGCCGGGCCCACCCGGACACCGCGGAGTCCCTGGAGATGGCGGTGGCCGCGGCCTACCACCTGCTGAAGGGGGAGGGCGACGTCGACACCGCCCACCTCATGCTCGTGCGGGCGATCGAGGACGCCCTGGACCGGGGGCACGCGGGCGGCGCGGTCGAGCAGGCGCTGCACAGCCTGCTCCAGGTGTGCCACTTCAGCGGGCGCAGCACGCCGTGGAACGCCTTCGCCTCCGCGATGGACCGGCTCGACGCCCCTCCGCTGCTGCTCTCGGTGGCCGCCACCTCCTGCGGTGACCCGGCCCGGATGACCGCGGCCGTGCTCGACGGGCTGGGGACGGTGATCGCGGCCCTGGACGCGCAGACCGATCCCACCCACGTCGTGCGCACCGGCATCGCCGCCCACTACGCCGACCGGCTGGCGGGCTGCCGTCCGGCGCTCCAGCAGGTGGTCCGCAGCGGCCGGGAGGGCGGCGCGGCCGCGTCCGCGGTCCACGCCCTGATGATCCTGAGCTTCGACGCCTTCCTCGAGGGCCGCTGGGACGAGGCGACGCGGGCCGCCGAGGAGGGCGTCGCCTGGAGCGAGCGCCTCGGCTACCAGCTCATCGCCCTGCCCGGCCGGTACACCCTGGCCCTGCTGGCCGCCGTCCGGGGCGACGAGCGGACCGTCCGGTCCCTGACCGACGAGATGGTCCGCTGGGCGGCGCCGCGCGGCGTGCGGACGATCGAGCACCTGGCGGCGCACGCCCGCGGGCTGGCCGCGCTCGGCCGCGGCGACCACGAGGAGGCGTTCCGCCAGGGGGAGGTCGTCACCCCGGCGGGCCGGCTCGCCCCGCACGTGCCCGTGGCGGTGTACACGGGCTTCGACCTGGTGGAGGCGGCGGTCCGGACGGGGCGCCGGGTGCAGGCGCAGGCCCACGTCGCCGCGCTGCGCGGTGCCGAGCTGTCCCGGCTGCGCCCCCGGTTCGCGGTGGCGGCGACGGGCGCGGCGGCCCTCGTCGCGTCCGGCGACGAGGCCCTCCGGCTCTACCGGGAGGCCCTGGCCGTGCCCGGCGCGGCGGACCACCCGTTCGAGCACGCCCGCGTCCGGCTCGCCCACGGCGAGCACCTGCGCCGGGCCCGCTCGCCCGCGGCCGCCCACGCCGAGCTGACCGCGGCGTTGGCGACCTTCGAGCGCCTGGGCGCGCGACCGTGGGCGCAGCGCGCGCGACACGAGCTGCGGGCGGGCGGGCCGGCGCGCCGCACGGCGGCGGGCCTGACCCCGCAGGAACACGAGATCGCCTCGTTGGCGGCCTCGGGGCTGACCAACAAGCAGATCGCCGCCCGCCTGCACCTGTCGCCCCGCACCGTCTCCGGGCACCTGTACCGGATCTTCCCGAAGCTCGGTGTCGCGACCCGGGCCGCCCTGCGGGACGCCCTCTCCGGGGCGGACGCGACCGCACCGACGGTCAGCGACGTCCAGGCGTAGCGCTCGCCCGTTGCGGCGCCGGCGTCCGCGGGGCCGTCACGGGCCCGGGTTGCGCCCCAGCCCGCCCACCGCCTCGTCGAGGCCGATCACGTCGGCGTACTTGGCGTCGAGGTCGGCCAGGTTGTTCTCGTGCAGCGCCGGCGACCGGTCGGCGCAGGCCTGGCGGACGACCAGGGGGCGGAAGCCGTGGTTGAGCGCGTCGGTCGCGCTCGCCCGGACGCACCCGGACGTCGACACCCCCGCGATCACCAGCGTGTCCACGGCCGCGGCGTGCAGGGTCGCGGCCAGCGACGTGCCGAAGAAGGCCGACGCGTACTGCTTGGCGACGACCGGCTCGTCGGCCGCGGGTCGCAGCGGCGGGGCGAGCGCACCCCAGCCGCCGTCGGCGTCGTCCGCGAAGGCGGCCAGGGCCGGGACCTTGCGCACGAACAGCCCCCCGTCGGCCAGCCCGGGGGTGTAGCGGACGACCGTCCACACGACGGGCCGTCCGCCGGCCCGGGCGGCGTCGACCAGGGCGGCCGTCGCGGCGACGGCGGGGCCCGGGTCGGGCAGCAGGAACGGCCCGCCCGGCTCGGTGTAGGCCCGCACCAGGTCGACCACCAGCAGCGCCGGCCGCGCGCCCCAGCCGAGCCGCCCGGAGAACGCGCCGCCGTGCGGCCCCGTCACGCCCAGCTCGGCCGGGTCGGTGCCGGCAGGCCCGTCTCCTCCTCGCAGCGGGCCAGCAGCTCCTCGATCGGCGGGCCCATGTCGAAGACGGGCAGCTCCGCCGGGCGGCCGGCCCGCAGCTCGTCGCGCAACGTCGCCGTCGCGGCCGCGTCGACCTCGCCGTCGACGACCACGACCCCGTACCGTCGGGCGCCCTCCACGGTCACTAGCCCGCGCCGGACCTCCAGCGCCACCAGCGCGGGGTCGCGCTCCAGCGGGTCGCCCCACCCGCCGCCGCCCCAGGTGACGAAGTGCAGCACGTCTCCGGGGAACACCTTCACGTCGTGGCACTTGGACGGCAGCACCTGCCGCGTCCCGTCGGCGCGCTCGATCCACTTGCGGCCCCGGGCGCCGGGGGTGCCGCCGTTGACGCCCCACGGGTAGGTCAGCCAGCGGTCGTCGTGGATGGCGATCTCCCCGGGCTCGGAGAAGACGTACGCGACGTCCACGCCGTTGCCGCCGCGGTGCAGCCCGGCCCCGCCGGTGTCCGCGACGGTCTCCCACTTGTCGATCCGCAGCGGGTAGTACGACTCCAGGTACTCGCACGGGATGTTGACGAAGCTCGGCCACAGCGAGTGCCCGTCCGGC
>DASVUG010000170.1:0-2197 GCA_036387155.1 Pseudonocardia sp.
CCGGTTGCTGGCTGCCGAGCTGGCCGCGCTGGTCCTCGGCACCACCGGCTGACCGCGACGCGTGCCGGCCGCGCGTCTTCACGACGCCGGCCGCCGACCCGTGGATCCGGGCCGCCGCCCCGATGCGCACAACCCGTGACGACCGGGGCCGGTTCCCGTCCGCCCGGCGGGGGAGCAGCGGCCGCCGCTCTCCGGACGGTGCTTCGTCCCGCCGCCAGTCCGCTCGCCGACGCGACGCTGCGCGCTCCGGTGAGCACGGGCCTGGCCACCGTCCGTCGCCGCGCGACACCCGATCGTGACGCCACCATGACACGGACGAGCAGGGCGTGGGTCCGCACGGGCCGGGAGGATGAGCCCTGGTCCGGTGCGGGGCGGTCGCCCCCGGGGCCGGGAGGTCCACCGTCCGGCGCCGGGGCGCGCGGTGACCGGCGGTCGTTCACGGACGAGGGGGTGGTGGCGGTGGACCGGCACGCGGTGGGCGCGATGCGGCGGCTGCGGACGCGCGGTCTGGTCGCGGCGACGACCGCCGTGCTCGCGGTGGCCGTGGGCCTGCTCACCGCCTGGACGGTGCTGCTGGGCCGCGGGGGCGGGGAGCCGGTGCGGGCGCAGGTCGCGCTCGCCGTGCTGGTGGTCCTCGTGCTCGCGCTGGGCGTCGCCGGGGTCGCGCTGGTGGTCGGCGACGAGGACGCCCCCGCGGGCCACGACCCGCTGACGGGCCTGCCCGACCGGGCGCTGCTGCGGCGGCGCCTGGAGCGGGTGCTCACCGCGCCCGGGGGCGAGCCCTTCGCCGTGGCCCTGGTCGGCCTCGACGGGTTCCGGGGCGTCAACGACACCCTGGGCCACGCGGCCGGCGACGAGCTGCTGCAGGTCGTGGCGCGCCGGCTCCTCGGCTGCCTGCGCGAGGGCGACCTGGCGGCCCGGCTGGACGGCGACGAGTTCGCCGTCCTGGTCGAGGGCGTCGACACCGACCAGGCCCGCGCGGTCGCGCGGCGCGTCGTCGACGCCCTCCAGGAGCCCTTCGCCCTCGCGGGCCGCCGGGCCGCGGTCGGCGCCAGCGCCGGGGTGGTGCACGCCGTCCCGGACCCGGCCCTCCCGGACCCGGTGGCCGCCGCCGAGGACCTGCTGCGCGACGCCGACCTCGCCCTGCTCGTCGCGAAGCGCACGGGCAAGGGCCGCGTCGAGGTCTTCGCCCCGGACATGCGCGCCGCCGCGACGCACCGCACCCAGCTGCAGCAGGAGCTGGCCCACGCCGTGGAGCGCGGCGAGATCGAGGTCGTGTACCAGCCGATCATCGACCTGGCGGCGCGCCGCCCCCTGCTGCTGGAGGCGCTCGCGCGCTGGCGGCCCGCGGACCGCCCGTCCGTCCCCGCGGACGTGTTCATCGCGCTGGCCGAGGAGTCGGGCCTGATCGGCAAGATCGGCCTGGAGGTGCTCCGGACGGCCTGCCGCGCGGCCCGGCAGTGGCGGGCGCTGCCCGGCCACGCCGACGTCGGGGTGGCGGTGAACGTCTCGGTCCTGCAGGTCCTGGCCGGTGACCTCGTCGAGGTGGTGGTCGGGGTGCTCGAGGAGACCGGGCTGCCCCCCGAGGGGCTCGCCCTGGAGATCACCGAGAGCGCCGCGCTGGACGACCCCGAGCGGGTGGCCCCCGACATCGCCGCGCTGCGGGCGCTGGGCATCCGCATCGCCGTGGACGACTTCGGCGCCGGCTACTCGTCGCTGAGCCTGCTGACCAGCCTGGAGTTCAGCACCGTCAAGATCGACCGAAGCCTGCTGGACTTCGACACCACGCGGCGCGGGTCCATGGTCATGGCGATCGCCGAGCTCGGCCACACCCTCGGGCTGCGGGTGGTCGCCGAGGGCGTCGAGACCCCGGGCCACCTGCACCGCGCCCGCGAGGCGTGCTGCGACGACGTCCAGGGCTTCTACCTGTCGCGCCCGCTGCCGGCCGACGCCGTGGCGGGGTTCCTGCTCAACTGGCAGGGGGTCGAGCGGTACGTCACGCGGTGACCGCCCGGCCCGCCGGCCGGGTCACCGCCGGACGCCGCCGGCCGCCAGGATCACCGCATGGCCGCTCCCCGCGTGCGCCGCGTCGTCGACCTGTCCGTGCCGCTCGACGCGGGCACGGACGTGTACCCGGGCGACCCACCCGTCCGCCTCGAGGCCGCCGCGACCGTCGCGGACGACGGCTACAACCTGC
>DASVUG010000171.1:0-5843 GCA_036387155.1 Pseudonocardia sp.
CGCGACGACGTCTACGGCCGCCTGCACCTGACGGGGGTGGCCGGGAACCGGCCGGTGGAGCAGGTGCTCGACCTGACCGGCGTCGCCGCCCTGGTCGACGTCCGCCCGACCGTCGCGGCGCTGCTGGAGGAGCTCGAGGACCACTGACGGCAAGGCGCCGCGGCTGCGCGGTGGCGGCATCGGGGTGCGGCGGCCGTCAGGACCGCGCCCGTGACGACGTCGAAAAGGCGCGGGGCGCGGGGCGCGAGCGCGGGCCGGCCGTCGACAGCACCTTCCCGCTGGCCGACGCCCGGAAGGCCCACGAGCGGGCCGCCCGCGGCCACCTCCAGGGCAAGATCGTGCTCACGGTCGGCTGAGACGGGACGGGGAGGGCGTGGCGACGCGGGAGCGGGTCGGGAGGGTGCAGCGCCCGGCGCTGTGGGCGGCGGCCGTGGCGCTGCTCGCCGCGCAGGTCGCGCCCGTCGCGGTGTGGCCGGCTGCGCACGTGCTCCTGATCGACCTGCAGGTCTACCGGGCCGGCGGGGCGGCGGTGCTGCGGGGGGCGCCGCTGTACGACGGCGGGATCCTGCTGGACCTGCCGTTCGTCTACCCGCCCTTCGCGGCGCTGGTGTTCGTCCCGCTCGCACTGCTGCCGCTGACCGTCCTCAAGGTCCTGTGGACCGCGGCGTCCGTGGCGCTGGTCGTGTTCGTCGTCCGGCGGTCGGCAGCGCTGGTCGGGTGGGCACCGGGCGGGGCGGGCACGGCGCTGTTGGTCGCGGTGGTGCTCGCGCTGGACCCGGTGCACACGACGCTGACGCTCGGGCAGGTCAACGTCGTGCTGCTGGCGCTGGTGCTCGCCGACCTCACGGGGCGGTGGGGCCGGTGGACCGGGGTCGGGACGGGGATCGCCGCGGCGGTGAAGCTGACGCCGCTGGTCTTCGTGGCGTACCTGCTGCTCACCGGCCGGTGGCGGGCGGCCGGGACGGCGGTGGCGGCGTTCGTGGCGGCCGGCGCCCTCGGGTTCGCGCTCGACCCGGCGGACTCGGCGGTGTACTGGTCGGGGACGTTCGCCGCGGCGGACCGGATCTCGGCCGTCGCCGGGCCGTCGAACCACTCGGCGGTCGGGCTGCTGGCCCGGGCCGGGGCACCGGGGTGGGTCGGGCTCCTGGCCGCGGGCGCGACGGCCGCCGCCGGCCTGGCGGTGGCGGTGCGCGCGCACCGGCGGGGCCACGAGCTGCTGGCCGTGACGCTGTGCGGGCTGGTCGCCGCGGCCGCCGCGCCCTTCGCCTGGTCGCACCACCACGTCTGGTTCGGCCCGCTCGTCGTGCTGCTCGCGCACCGGGCCGTCCGCGGGGACCGGTGGGCGGTTCCGGCGCTGGGCGGGCTGCTCGCCGTCACCGTCGCGTGGGTCACCGCGCTGCCGGGACCGGGCGTCGGCCCGCTGCCGGCCACCGGGCTGATCTCGCTGCAGCCCGACGTCTACCTCGCGGCCGTCGTCGTGACCGTGGCGGCGGCGGGGTGGGTGTTGCGGCGCCCGGCGTAGCCGAAAAAGCCAGGAAGGCCACCGTCACAGCGTGGGACGCCGTGAAGGTGGCCTTCCTGGCACCGTGGTCCGGCCTGCGGCCGGGCGGTGCGGACGGTCAGCGCGAGGAGGCGGCGGCCAGGCGCTTGCGGGTGTCCTTGGCGACGCCCCCGGCCTGCTGGGCCACCTCGGTGCTCACGGCCGCGGCGCGGGCGGCGACGTCCTGGCCGAGCTTGCCGGCCTGCTCGACGACCTGGTCGAAGAAGCCGGCCTTCTTCTCCAGGTTCTGGCGCCGACGCTCGGCGCGGTCGGTGACCTTGTCGCCCTTCTTCGCCGCGCGCCGCTGCAGGCGGGCGCTCTGCTTGTCCGCGGCCTTGGCCAGGGCGGCGGCGCGCTTGTCGGCCCGCGCCGTGAGCTTGGCGGCCCGCTTCGACAGCTCCTCGCTGACGTCCGACGCCCGGTCCGCCAGCGACGACTTCGCGGACCTCGACAGCTTCGAGGACCGGGACGACTTCGACGACCGCGAGCCCGCGGCGGCGGCCGGGAGCAGGCCCGCCGCACCGGCGACCAGGCCCTTGACCGTGCTCGACGAGTCGCCGCCCGAGCCGGACAGCCGGCCCGACACGTCCGCGACCGTCCCGCCGACCTTGCCGGTGATGTCCTCGACGGCGCCCGACACCTTGTCGGTGGCCTCCTCGACCGCACCGGAGACGGCGCCGGCCTGGGCGGCGGCAGCCGTGGCGGCGAGCTTCGCGGCCCGGCGGCCGCGCCAGGCGAGCGAGGGCTTGCCCTCGGTGTCCGCCGCGGCGATGAGCAGCCCGCCGAGCAGGCCGAGGTTCTTGAAGAACTCGACCTGCTGCGCGGACTTCGCGTCCGCGTCGGTCTCCTCCCAGAACCGGTGCCCGGACAGCGTCGTGGGGATCAGCGAGGCGGCCAGCGCCGTCGACGCCAGGCGGGGGGCCTTGCCCAGGGCGAGCAGCGTCCCGGCGACGACCTTGACGCCCCCGTCGATCCGGACGATGTTCAGGTCGTCCGCCCAGAACGGGGCGGGCGGCAGGTCGACCGGGGTCGACGCGGTGGCCTTCTCGACCGTCGGCGCCGCAGCGCCGGCCGCCTGCTCGAGGACGGGCTTGACGGCGTCGAGGACGGGCTTCGCCGTCTGGACGTGGGCCTGGGGAGACCGGAGGGCGGCGATGCCGCCCTGGATGAAGATGGCGGCGAGCATCGGGCGCGCCACTCGACGAAGAAGCATGCCGTGCGGTTCCCGCCCCACCGACGCGGCAAACCCGGCCCGCGCGAGCGGCGTCCGCGGGGCATCATGCACGGGTGACCGCGGACACGCAGCTGGCGATCGGCATCGACATCGGGGGCACCAAGATCGCGGGCGGGCTGGTCGACCGGGCGGGGAGGATCCACGCCGAGCTGGAGGAACCCACGCCGCCGCGGGCGGGCGCGATGATGGTCGCGGCGCTCCTGGTGGACCTCGTCGCGCGGCTGCGCGAGGGGCGCGACGTCGCGGCCATCGGCGTCGGGGCGGCGGGCGTGGTGCGCTGGCCGGAGGGCCGCGTGCTCTGGGCGCCGAACAACTCCTACCAGAACTGGGCGATCCGCGACGAGCTCGAGCGCGAGACGGGCCTGCCGGCGGTGGTCGACAACGACGCCAACGTCGCCGGGTTCGCCGAGGCGCGCCTGGGCGACCGGCCCTACCGCCAGATGCTGTTCCTGACCGTCGGTACCGGGATCGGCGCCTGCGTCGTGCTCGACGGCCAGATCTACCGCGGCCCGACCGGCATGGCGGCCGAGCTGGGGCACATGAACGTCGACCCGCTCGGCCCGCGGTGCGGCTGCGGGCTGCACGGCTGCCTGGAGGCCGTGGCGTCCGGCTCCGCCCTGACGCGGATGGGGCGCGAGGCCGCCGCGGCCGACCCGGACGGCCTGATCGCCCGGCTGGGCCGGGAGGACGGGGTCGTCTCCGGGCAGACGGTGACCGCCGCCGCCCAGCAGGGCGACGCGGCCGCGGAGGCGCTGTTCGCCCGGCTGGGGCGCTGGCTGGGGATCGGTATCGCGTCGCTGTCGACGATCTTCGAGCTGGAGGCGGTGATCATCGGTGGCGGGGTGGTCCGCACCGGCGCGCTGCTGCTCGACCCGACGCGCACGGCGGCCCGCGAGTACGCCTACGCGCCGCAGGTGCGGCCCGTGCCCCCGGTGCTGCCGGCCACGTTCGGCAGCGACGCGGGGATGATCGGCGCCGCGCTGCTGGCGCTGGAGCACGCCGACCGGAAGGCGCCGTGAGCACGTCGGGGCCGGGGTCCGGACCGACGGTCGCCCGGTCGCCGCTGGTGCTCGGGCCCGTGCTGCGCCACGTCGGCGAGACGACGGCGACGGTGTGGGTGCAGCTCGACCGGGCGGCGACGGTCGGGGTGCTCGGGTGCACGGCGCGCACGTTCGAGGTCCGCGGCCACCACTACGCCGTCGTTCCCGTCACGGGGCTGGCCCCCGACACCACCTACCCCTACGAGGTCGCGGTGGACGGCGAGGTGGCCTGGCCGCCGCCGGTGTCGCCCTACCCGCCGAGCTCGGTGCGCACCCGCGGACCGGCGTCGGCGCGGCGCCACCGGATCGTCTTCGGGTCGTGCCGCTACGCCAAGGTCTCGCCGTTCATCGAGCCGAAGCTCGCGGCCAAGATGGGGATCGACGCGCTGGACTCCTACGCCGTGGCGCTGGCCCGGCGCCCGCGCGACGAGTGGCCCGACGCGCTGCTGCTGCTCGGCGACCAGGTCTACGCCGACGAGCTCACCCCGCAGAACCGGCGCCGCATCGCCGGGCGGCGCGACCGCCACCCGGAGTGGCCGGACGACGAGATCGTGGGCTACGACGAGTACGTCGGGCTCTACCGCGACTCGTGGGGCGACCCCGAGGTGCGGTGGCTGCTGTCCTGCGTGCCCACCGGGATGATCTTCGACGACCACGACGTGCGGGACGACTGGAACACCTCCGGCACGTGGCGGGCCCAGATGGCGCGCAAGCCCTGGTGGCGGGCGCGGATCCGCTCGGCGCTGGCGTCGTACTGGGTCTACCAGCACCTGGGCAACCTGCCGGCCGAGGAACTGGCCGCCGACCCGGACTTCCGCAGGATCACCGCCGCCGAGGGCGACACCTGGCCGCTGCTGGCCGCGCTGGCCGACCGCGCGGACGCCGAGGTCGACGCCCGCAAGGGCGTGCGCTTCAGCTTCCGCTGGAACCTCGGCACGGCGCGCTTCATCATGATCGACTCGCGCAACGGCCGGATCCTCGACGACGGCGCGCACCTGATGCTGGGCGACGAGGAGTTCGGCTGGGTCGAGGAGCAGGTGCGCGACGGCGCGGGGGCGGTCGAGCACCTGGTCCTGGGCACGTCGCTGCCGTGGCTGCTGCCGCACGCGATCGGCGACCTGCAGAGCGTCGTCTCCGCCGCGGCCGAGGGGCCGGGCTGGCGCGGCCGGCTGGGCGAGACCGTCCGCCAGGGCGCGGACCTGGAGCACTGGCAGGCGTTCCGGCCGTCGTTCGACCGCTTCACCCGGATGGTGACCGCGGCGGCGACGGGCCCGGACGCGCCCGTGTCGGTCACCGTGCTCTCCGGGGACGTCCACCACAGCTACGCCGCCCGCGTCGACCTGCCCGGGCCCGGCGACGACCCCGGGCGGGGCGCGGCGGCCGTGCACCAGCTGACCTGCTCGCCGGTGCACAACGTCGTCGACTGGTTCATCCGGCCCGGGTTCCGGCTGGGCTGGTCGCGCACGATCGCCCGGCTGACCGGCGCGTGGGCCCGCCGGTCCGGGGTGCCGCCGGTGGACGTGGCCTGGCACAAGCTGTGCGGGCCGCTGTTCGGCAACACGATCGCGACGTTGGAGCTGGACGGGCCGCGCGCCGCGGTGTCCTTCGCGCAGCCGCGGTCGGCCGGCACCCTCGTGGAGGTCGCCCGGCTGGAGCTGACCGGCGACGGACCGTCACCGGAGCGGGACGCCGCGGCCGCGGAGCGACACGCGGGCGCCGAAACGTGACGGGCGTGTCGCCGATCGGTCGTCCGCTGCCCGAGTGAGGGCCGGAGCGGCGGGGTAGGACCCCGTCATGCAGTCCGAGCCCCTCGACTGGACCGTCCCCGCCTCCCTGCGCGCCCTGCTGTGGTGGCCGCCGGTCGCGCTGGTCGTGGCCGTGCTCGAGCCCACGGCCGCCGCCGGCACGATCGCCGCCGCCGGCGCGGTGCTCGCGGCGCTCGGGGTGCTGTTCGCCTCGGTCGGGCGCGCCATCGCCCGCCGCCACGGCGACGCGACCGCCTCGGTCACCGCGCTGTCCGCGCCCGACG
>DASVUG010000172.1:0-1791 GCA_036387155.1 Pseudonocardia sp.
GACCATGCGCATGATCGTCGCCCGCGGGTGCGTACGGCTCGTTGATCGCCACCCGCGTACGTCCACGGCGCTACACGACGCCATGGACGTACGCGGACGACGATCACCGCCCCGGGGTGGGCCGGCCGCGGCCCCGACCCCGCGGACGGACGCTCAGACCGCGCGGGTGATCGTCTCGTTGCGGCCCGGGCCCACGCCGATGGCCGAGACCGGGGCGCCGGTGAGCTCCTCGACGCGCTCGACGTAGGCGCGGGCGTTCGGGGGCAGGTCGGCGTAGTCGCGGCAGGCAGAGATGTCCTCGAACCAGCCGGGCAGCTCCTCGTAGACCGGGACGGCGTGGTGGACGTCGGTCTGCGTCATGGGCATCTCGTCGACCCGCCGGCCGTCCACCTCGTACGCCACGCACACCGGCACCGTCTCCAGGCCGGACAGCACGTCCAGCTTGGTGAGGAAGAAGTCCGTGATCCCGTTGACGCGGGCGGCGTAGCGGCCGATGACGGCGTCGAACCAGCCGCAGCGCCGGGGGCGCCCGGTGGTCACCCCGACCTCGCCGCCGGTCTTGCGCAGCCGCTCGCCCATCTCGTCGTGCAGCTCCGTCGGGAAGGGGCCCGACCCGACGCGCGTGGTGTAGGCCTTGAGGATGCCGATCACGCGGGTGATCCGGGTGGGGCCGATGCCCGAGCCGACCGCGGCACCGCCGGCCGTCGGGTTCGAGCTGGTCACGTAGGGGTAGGTGCCGTGGTCGACGTCGAGCAGCGTGCCCTGGCTGCCCTCCAGCAGCACCGTCTCGCCGCGCTCCAGCGCCTGGTTGAGCAGCAGCCGGGTGTCGGCGATGCGGCCGGTGAAGCGGTGGGCGTGCTCCAGGACGGTGTCGACGACCTCGTCGACGTCCAGCGCGCGGCGGTTGTAGACCTTGACCAGGACCTGGTTCTTCAGCTCCAGGGCGGCCTCGACCTTCTGGTGCAGGATCTTCTCGTCGAGCACGTCGGCGACGCGCACGCCGATCCGGGCGACCTTGTCCTGGTAGGCCGGGCCGATGCCGCGGCCGGTCGTGCCGATCTTCGCCTTGCCCAGGAACCGCTCGGTGACCTTGTCCATCGCCACGTGGTACGGCATGATCAAGTGCGCGTCGGCGCTGATCAGCAGGCTGTCCGTGGCGACGCCGCGGGCCTCCAGGCCGGCCAGCTCGTCCAGCAGCACGGCCGGGTCGACCACGACGCCGTTGCCGATCACGTTCCGCACGCCCGGGGTCAGGATGCCGGACGGGATGAGGTGCAGGGCGAAGTCCTGGCCGTCGGGCAGCACCACCGTGTGGCCGGCGTTGTTGCCGCCCTGGTAGCGGACCACCCACTGGACCGACCCGCCGAGCAGGTCCGTCGCCTTGCCCTTGCCCTCGTCGCCCCACTGGGCGCCGATGAGCACGATCGCCGGCATGTGACACTCCCTCACCTCTGCGCCGCGCGTTCGCGGGGCCGGCGGGAAAGGGTAGCGGGTGGGCTCGGTCGATGCGGGCGTGGTGCTGTTGACCTGCGGGGACGGGTCGGCCGGCGGCGTCACGGGGCCGCCGCCCCCGGGCGAGCTGCACCGGGTCGCGGTGCCGGCCCGGCCGGGGCGGAACGACGTCGACCCGCTGCTGGCCGACGCGGCGCTGCGCCGCCTCGTCGTCGCCGGCACCGACGCCGACCTGGCCGCCGTGCTGGTGCGCCTGCTGCGCCGGGAGCGGCTCGACGTCGAGCTGGCCTACCTGCCCGTCGACGATCGCAGCGCCGCCGCCCGCCTCTGGGGGCTGCC
>DASVUG010000173.1:0-3561 GCA_036387155.1 Pseudonocardia sp.
GGGGCTGTGGGGCGCGCCGCTGCTCGGCGCGGTCTTCGGGCTGGGCTGGGTGCCCTGCGTCGGGCCGACGCTCACCGGGGTCGTGGCCGTCGCCGCGGGCACCGGCGGCGGCTCGCTGCGCGGCGTGGTGCTCACCCTCGCCTACTGCGCCGGGCTCGGGCTGCCGTTCGTCGCCATCGCGCTCGGCGCGTCGCGGGCGGTGCGCGCGCTCGGCTGGCTGCGCCGGCACACCCGCGCCATCCAGGTCGGCGGCGGGGTGCTGCTCGTCGCCGTCGGGCTGCTGCTGGTCAGCGGCCTGTGGGGCGGCCTGCTCGCGCAGCTGCAGGTGGCGGTCGCCGGCTTCACCCCGGTGCTGTAGGCGACGCCGCCGATGACGACGACCGCACCTCCGGCGACGCCGCCGGAGACCGCACCCCCGTCCCCGGGCCCGTCGCTCGCGTGGGCGCGCAACACCTGGCGCGGGCTGACGAGCATGCGCACCGCGCTGGTGCTGCTGTTCCTGCTCGCCGTCGCGGCGCTGCCGGGCGCCCTGCTGCCGCAGCGGTCGCTGAACCAGCGCCTGGTGGCGGAGTACGCCGCGGAGCACCCCACGCTCGCGCCGCTGCTCGACCGCCTGGGGTTCTTCGACGTCTTCGCCGCCCCCTGGTTCGCCGCGGTGTACCTGCTGCTCATGGTGTCGCTGGTGGGCTGCGTGCTCCCGCGCACCGCGGAGCACCTCCGCGCGCTGCGCACCCCACCCGTCGCCACCCCGCGCAACCTCGCCCGGCTGCCGCACCACGCCGCCGCGACGCTGCCCGCGCCCGTCGACGAGGTCGAGGCCCGCGTCCGGGAGCGGCTGCGCGGGTGGCGGGGGGAGTGGCGCGACGAGCCCGACCCGGGGTCCGGCACCGCCCGCACGTTCTCCGCGGAGCGCGGCCACCTGCGCGAGGTCGGCAACCTGGTGTTCCACCTGAGCCTGCTCGGCCTGCTGGTCGCCTTCGCGGGCGGCAAGCTCTTCGGCTACGAGGGCCAGGTCGTCGTGCTGTCGGGCGGGGGCCAGTTCTGCAACACCGGCATCCTCGGCTACGACTCCTTCCGCCCCGGCCTGCGCGTGGACGGCACCGAGCTCACGCCGTTCTGCGTGCGCGTCGACGACTTCGCGGCCACCTACGAGCGCACCGGCCAGCCGGCGGGCTTCACCGCCGGGATCGGCTACCAGACCGCGGACGACCTGGCCGCGGGCACGACCGCGTGGCGGTCCGGCTCGCTCGCGGTGAACCACCCGCTGCGCACGGACGGCAGCCGCGTCTACCTGCTCGGCCACGGCTACGCGCCCCGGTTCACCGTCACGTGGCCGGACGGGCAGCAGCGCACGGGCGAGGTGCAGTGGCGTCCGGTGGACCAGGCGACGCTGCTGTCGGAGGGCGCGACGAAGTTCGCCCGCCCCGGCGTCACGGACGAGCAGCAGCGGCGCAGCACGCAGCTGGCCGTCACGGGCCTGCTCGCCCCCACCAGCTCCGGCGGCGCCGTGGTGACCTCGGTCTTCCCCGCGCTGGCGAACCCCGAGGTGGCGGTGGACGTGCTGCGCGGGGACCTCGGGCTCGACGACGGCCGCGGCCAGTCCATCTTCACCGTCGACCGCAGCGGGCTGGAGAACGGCACGCTCACCCGCGTCGCGCGGGAGAACCTGCGCCCGGGCGACGAGCTGACCCTCGACGACGGCACCCGAGTCCGGTTCGACGGCGTGCGGGACTGGGTGTCGCTGCAGGTCAGCCACGACCCCGCCCAGGGCTGGGTGCTCGTGTTCGCCGTGCTCGTGCTGGCCGGGCTGCTGCTGTCGCTGACGGTGCGGCGCCGGCGGTTCTGGGTGAGGCTCACCCCGGGCGGCCCCGACGGCCCCGACGGCCCCGACGGCACGGCCGGCACGCGCGTCGAGCTGGCCGGGTTGGCCCGGACGGACCGCGCGGGCTACGGCGAGGAGTTCGACCGCCTGCGTGCGGACATCCTGGAAGAGGGACGATCGTGAACGACGTGCTCACCGGTCTCTACAGCGACCGGCTCTTCATGGCCGCGGTCGCGGTGTACGTGCTGGCCATGGTGCTGCACGCCGCGGAGCTGGCCACCCGCGCGACGCGGACGCGCGCGCTCGTGCCCGCGGGCGCGTCGGCGGGTGGCGACGCCGCGACCGGGGTCGACGGCGGTGGCGCGGGCGGCGGCGACGGCGCCGTCGACGACCCGGCGCCCGGGCGCAGCCGCGCCGAGCGCCTGGGCGGCGCCGCGGTGAACCTCGTCGTCCTCGGCGCCGTGGCGCAGCTCGGCTCGATCGTGCTCCGCGGGCTGGCGGCCGGCCGCTGGCCGCTGGGCAACATGTACGAGTACACCTCGATGTTCTGCCTGGCCGCGGTGGTCGCCTGGCTCGTCGTGCTGCGCCGCAACCCGGGGCTGCGCCCCGTGGGGCTCTTCGTCCTGCTGCCCGTGGTCGTCCTGCTGTTCCTCGCCGGCACGGTGCTCTACGCGCAGGCGGCGCCGGTCGTCCCCGCGCTGCGCTCGTACTGGCTGGTCGTGCACGTCACCACGATCACCGCGTCGTCCGGCCTGCTGATCGTGCCGGGCGTGGCGAGCGCGCTGTTCCTGCTGCGCACCGCCGGGGTGTGGGCGGACCGCCTCCCCGGCGCCGCGGTGCTGGACCGCCTGGCCTACCGCACGACCATCGTCGCCTTCCCGCTCTACACCTTCGGCGTCATCGCCGGGGCGATCTGGGCCGAGGCGGCCTGGGGCCGGTTCTGGGGCTGGGACCCGAAGGAGACGGTCGCCTTCGTCGCCTGGGTCGTCTACGCCGCGTACCTGCACGCCCGGGCCACCGCGGGGTGGCGCACGGGCCGGGCGGCGTGGATCAACGTGGCCGGGCTGGCGGTCGTGCTGTTCAACCTCTTCTTCATCAACATGGTGGTCGCCGGCCTGCACTCGTACGCCGGACTGGGCTGACACCGGTCCTGCGCTGCGAGAACCAGTCGATCGGCGACGGCCCGAGGTCTTCCGACGGGCCTCGTGACGCAGTGGTGATCCGACGGTCCGCTCCTGACCAGAAGACGCGCGCGCCCGGCGCAGGGGGCCGTTGCTGGTCGCCACGAGGATCGTCGCCGCAGTGCCGTCCGAGGCGGGCCACGAGGCTGGTACCAGCGGGCCCGCGGCGCACGAACCGGCTCCGTCCGTCGCTCGACCGCGCGCGGTGACGCGACTACCGTCGGACGTCATGGGGGCCGACGAACGTCAGCGAGGAGTTCTCGTGATCGGGTGGCTCACCGAGTGCGCCGCACGCCGCGGCACGGGGTCGACGAGCGCGGGCGGGGAGAACCGGTGACCCAGGAGCGGGCCGACGCCGACGAGCAGCCGGACGGCACCGTCGGCCGGTACGTGCGCGAGCAGTGGGCCGACGCCGGCCGGCGGTCGCGTCGCCGTCCCGCGCCGCGGCCCGGTCCGGCCGAGGCCCCGCCGGCGCAGCCCGGCCCGCCCGCTCCGCCGGTCGCCCGCGCCCCGGCGCCCCGGCCGGTGCCGCCGGTGGCGGAGCTGCGGCCCACGAAC
>DASVUG010000174.1:0-7296 GCA_036387155.1 Pseudonocardia sp.
CGCGAGCGGATGGCCCCGTTGCGCGAGGCCGAGCAGCGGGCGGCGGCCAAGGAGCTGGGCGTCACCGACGTGACCTTCCTCGGCTACCCCGACGGCCGGCTGACGCCGAGCCTGGAGCTGCGCCGCGACATCAGCCGCGAGATCCGGCGCTTCCGCCCGGACCGGGTGCTGACCTCGTCGCCCGAGATCTGGTGGCGCCGGCTGGGCGCCTCGCACCCCGACCACCGGGCCGTCGGCGAGGCGACCGTCGCCGCGGTCTACCCCGACGCGCGCAACCCGTTCGCCCACCGGGAGCTGCTCGCCGAGGAGGGGCTCGACGCCTGGACGGTGCGCGAGCTCTGGCTGATGGCCGCGCCCGACGAGCGCGTCGACCACGTCGTGGACGTGACCGAGACCGTTGAGCGCAAAGTGGCCGCCCTGCGCGCCCACGCCAGCCAGACCGCGCACATGGCCGACCTGGATCACCGTATGCGCAGCTGGGCGGCCCTGACGGCCGGCCGGTTCGGCCTGCCCGCGGGGCGGCTCGCCGAGGTGTTCCAGGTCGTCACGATCGACTGACGGTCGGTCACAGCCGGTGAGCGGCGACGCTCCGTCACCCGTCTGCGCCTGACGGTGACCCACCCCCTTCTCACCCTCGGTCGCATGCGGTACACATTCCGCAATCATGCGATCACGGGGTGAAGGAGGTGGGTGGGTGGCCGGCGGCCGGTACGACGACGCGACACCGACGACGGGGGCGATCGGCGTCGCCGAGCTCTACCGCCGGCTCGACGTGGCCCCGCCGCGCGACCCGGACGCCGACCCGGCCGGCCGGACCGGCCCCGGACGGGTCGACACGGGCACCTTCGTGCCGGTGGGTGAGCTGCTTCGCCGCGAGGGCCGCCCGCTGCCGGCGCCGGCGGCGCCGCCCGAGCCCGCACCCGCCGCGGACCGCGCGCCGGCGATCCCCGTGCCGCGCCGCCGCGCCGCCGGGGCCGCCCGGTCGGCGCTGGGCGCCGGGGGTCTGGTGGTCGCCGGGTCCGTGCTGGGCGTCGCGCTGTTCGCCGCGGCGGGCCTGGACGTGCCGCTGCCGCCGTGGCCGTCGGACGGGCAGGGCACGGACGGGCTCTTCGACGGCGTGCCCGGGCCGGGCGGAGGCTCCGCGGTCCGCAGCCCCGTCACGGGGCAGCGGGTCGTGGCGCTGTCCGGCCTGGTGCGGCAGGCCTACGCGCAGCAGCCCGCCGCACCCCCGCCGGGGGCGGTCCGGGGCGTCGCCGCCCCGGCGGCCGGCGCCCGGCCGGGGGCGGCGACCGGCGGAGCCAGGCACGCGGCGCCGGCGGCTCCGGCGGTCGGGGTGTCGCGACCCGCACCGCCGAGGACCACCGCGTCGGGACCCACGGCGTCGCGATCCGCCGGACCCGTCGGGCCGGTGACCGCGACCGCGGCGGCCACCGTCACCGCCGCTCCGCGCGCCGTGCTCGCCCCCGCCACGAAGGTGGTCGCCCCGGTCGCCGCAGCCGGCCGGACCGCGGTCGGCACGGTCGACCGGACCGCGAAGTCGGTGGTGGGGGACGTGGCCGCGGGTGGCGGCGCCGCGGTCGAGCGGACCGCGAAGAAGGCGACGCAGGAGGTCGGGAAGGCGGTCGACTCCACCGCCCGCGACGCGGGCCGGGTCGTCGAGAAGTCCTCGGGGCGGGTCGCCGACACGGCGGAGGAGGTCACCGGCACCGACGTCGCACGGGTGGTCGACACGGACCCGGTCCGGGACGTCGGGGGCCTCCTGGGCGGGCGCGGCTAGCCCCGGCCCGCCCCCGCCGTCGGCCGAGCGGTCACACGAGCCGCCGGTCGGAGGCCCAGCGCGACAGCTCGTAGCGGTTGGACAGCTGCGTCTTGCGCAGCACGCTCGACACGTGCGTCTCGACGGTCTTGACCGAGATGAACAGCTCGCCGGCGATCTCGCGGTAGGAGTAGCCGCGGGCGAGCAGGCGCAGGACGTCGCGCTCGCGGCGCGTCAGCCGGTCCAGCTCCGGGTCGCTCGGCGGAGCGGCGCCGGGGCGGTCGGAGAAGGCGTCGAGGACGAAGCCGGCCAGGCGCGGGGAGAACACCGCGTCCCCGGCCCGGACCCGCCGGACGGCGTCGACCAGCTCGCGTCCCGAGATCGTCTTCGTGACGTAGCCGCGGGCGCCCGCCCGGATGACGGCGATGACGTCCTCGGCCGCGTCGGACACGCTCAGCGCGAGGAACACCACGTCCGGCTGCGTCGGCCGGACGCGGCGCAGCACCTCGGCCCCACCGCCGTCGGGCATGTGCACGTCGAGCAGGACGACGTCCGGGCGCAGGTGCGCGATCCCCGCGACGGCCTCGGCGACGGAGCCGGCCTCGCCGACGACCGTGACGTCCCCGCCGGCTCCCGCACCGTCCGCCCCGCCGCTCCCGGTGACGCCCCGGTCCAGCTCCGCGCGCACGCCCGAGCGGAACAGGGCGTGGTCGTCGACGAGGAAGACCCGCACCGGTCCGCCGGCCGACCCGTCCGATCCGCTCATGCCGTCCGCTCCTCCGCCGCCGCCTGCCCGGCCGACACGGCCGTCGGCATCCGCAGGTGCACCTCGGTGCCCTCACCGGGCGCCGTGCGCAGCCGGACCGTACCCCCGTGCCGGTCCATCCGACCGCGCACGGAGTCGGCCAGGCCGTGGCGGTCCGCGGGCACGGCGTCGGGGTCGAACCCCGCGCCGCGGTCGCGGACGAAGACGTTCACCTCGTCCGGCTCCACCTCGGCGTACACGCTCACCTCGTCCACCCCGGCGTGCTTGGCCGCGTTCACCATCGCCTCGCGCGCGGCCAGGACGAGCGCGCGCAGGGCGCCGTTCGTCCCGGCCTCCCCGCCGGCGTCGAGCGCGCGGTCCCCGCCGACGACGACCGGGCGCACCGTCAGCGCGTAGGTGTCCTCGACCTCGGCCGCCGCCGCGGCCAGCGCCGCCACCAGCGAGTCGGCGGCCCCGGAGCCCGGCGTCGGCGCCGCCCCGGACCGGCCCGCCCGGCCCTGGACCGCGCCCCCGTAGAGCCAGCTGCGCAGCTCGCGCTCCTGGCCGCGGGCGAGGCGGGCCACCTCGCGCGGCGAGTCGGACTGGCGCTGGATGAGCGCGAGGGTCTGCAGGACGGAGTCGTGCAGGTGCGCCGCGATCTCGGCGCGCTCGGCCTCCCGGATGCGCTGGCTGCGCTCCTCGCCCAGGTCGCGGACCAGCCGCACCCACCACGGCACGGTGATCACCGCGACGCCGACGAGGGTGGCGAGCACCGCGAGCAGGCCGAACTGCACCTGGCCGAGGTCGAGGCGCCCGAGCAGGAACACCGCGATCCCCGCGGCGACGAACAGCGCGCCCAGGAGGACCCGCAGCAGCCCCGCGCGCCACCCCGCGCGCCGACCGCCTCCGGTGAGCCGGCGGCGCTGCGCCTCGTCGGCCTCCCGCCACACCAGCGCGGCGCCCACGACGGCGACCCCGATCGGGCCGACGATCCAGCCGAGCGACGAGTTGCCCAGCGCGGACGCGGCCAGCCCGATCCCCAGGCCGAGGGCCGCGAGCCCGAGGGCCTGCTGGCGCTCCCGGGCCGGCACGACCCGCTCGACGCGGGCGTCCTCCTGCCGCACGAAGATCCAGAGGAGGCCGTAGGCGACGATGCCGGCGCCGCCCACCGCCATCAGCGCGACGAACACCGCCCGCACCCACAGCACGTTCGCGCCGAGGTGCGCGGCGATCCCGCCCGCGACCCCGCCGAGGAGGCGTCCGGACCGGTGCCGCTGCAGCGGGTGCGCCGGTGCCGGCGCGCCCGGTGCCCGGGCCGTCGAGCCGGACGCGACCGGCACCGGGCCGCCCGGCCCCGGGACCCGCACGCGGGGCACCGTCGACACGGGCACGGTCGCCGACGACGCGGTCGGCACCGGCACGGTGGTCGCCGACGCCGGAGGCACGGTCGTCGTCGGCGCCGGAGGCGGGGTCGACGCCGCCGTCGGCGGCACCGGGCGCGCGGCCGCCGCCGGCGGCACCGGGCGGGCCGGCGTCGGTCCCGGCCCGGGCGGTCGGGGCACGACCGCCCGGAAGGGCGTGGTCGCGGGGTCCGTCACAGCCCCTCCTCGCTGGCGCTCGTCGCGGCCGTACCGCGACGTCTCCGTGTCGGACGACGGCCCGCGGGCGGCCGTGTCGGACGGCGGACGCGAGGCTCGGTCACGTCCCATCGTCACACGGACCCCGGGCCCGGCCATCGGGGTCGGCTCGCCGAATTCTCAGGGACACCCCTGATGTCCGGGGGTGCGGCGGCGGCCAACCTGGGAGCCATGACCGGATCAGACGTGCACACCACGCTGCGGGACATGTGGGAGACCCGTCCCGCCCGGCCGCGGGAGGGCCGGCACGTCGCCGGCGTCGCCGCGGCCATCGCGCGCCGCTACGACATCGACCCCGTGCTGGTGCGCGTGGGCTTCGTCGTCGCGGCCTTCTGGGGGATCGGCGCGGCGCTCTACGTCGCCGCCTGGTTGCTCCTGCCCGACGAGCCGGGACCCGTGACCTCCCGCCGGAGCCGGCGGACCTGGCTGCTGGTCCTGATCGGGATCGCCGCGGTCCTCGGCCTCGGCGGGGCGTCGCACGGCAACGGCGGGATCCTGCTGCCGGCCGTCGCGGTGGCCGCGCTGATGTTCCTGCTGCACCGCACCCGCGGCAGCCGCGGCGTGCAGTACGCGGCGGGCGCGGCCTCGGCGGTGGGCGGCCCGGCGGCGGGCGGTCGAGCGGCGGGGCCCGGCGGCCCGGCGGCGACCCCGCCCGCCTGGGACCCGCTGGGCGCCGCCCCCTTCGCCTGGGACCTGCCCGAGCCCGGGCCCGCCCCCGCGCCGCCGCCCCGACCCCGCTCGCGGGTGACCCCGGTGACGCTGGCGCTCGCGCTGCTCGCCGGCGGGGTGACCGCGCTGGTGGTCCTGGCCACGGGCGGGCCGACCGACGTGCCCGTGCTGGCCGGGGTCGTCCTCGCCGTGCTCGGCGGCGGCCTGGTCGTCGGCTCGGTCGTCCGCGGCGGCCGCGGCCTGGTCCCGTTCGCGCTGCTGGGGATGGTCGTGACGTGGGGCGTGCTCGCCGCGCCGTGGGAGCGGGTCGCCTCCGGGCCCACCGAGGACCTGCGGCTGGCGCCGACCACCCCGGCCGCGCTCGCCCCGCGCTACGAGACGGGTCTGGGCGAGGTCGAGCTGGACCTGCGCGGCATGGACCTGACGGTGCCGCCCGGCGCCCCCGTGACACCGGTCGCCACGGTGATCGACACCGGGGTGGGCGACGTCGACATCCAGGTGCCGCCCGACGCCGACGTCCGGTTCTCCGGGGAGTCCGGGATGGGCTCGGTGGAGTTCGCCGGCCAGGAGAGCGACGGACCGGGCGCCCAGCTGCGCCTGACCGACCCGGGCGTCGACGGCGTCGCCTCCGGGCGGCCGCTCGTGCTCACCGTGCACTCGGGCATGGGCGACGTGGAGGTGCGCCGTGGCTGACGAGCACCCCGCAGACGGACCCGGCCCGACCGGGGCCACCCGCCGCGGCGCCGGCGAGTACGCCACCTTCGACGACACCCCGGCCCGCGGCACCCCCGCGGCCGTGCACGACGCCCCCGCGCACGACGAGAGGACCGAGGCCGTGACCACGACGGACGGCAGCACCATCGACCCGGTCGGCCCCTACGCGTTCACGCCGGGTGCGATCGCGCCGGGTGTGATCACGCCGGGTGCGGGCGCGCCGGAGGCGGCCGTGGCGGAGCCGGAGACGCGCCGGCGCGGCCCGGACCCGCTCGCACTGGTCGTCGGGCTCGCGACGCTGGCCATGGCGGTGTTCGCCTTCACCGGGGAGCTGCCCGACCTCGGCTTCGTCGACCCGCGCTGGCTGCTCGCCGGCGGGGCCGCGGTGGTCGGGCTGCTGCTGCTGGTCGGCAACCTCCGGCGGCTGGGGGGCCGCCGCGGCGGGGGTTGACCGCACCGGCCGGCGCTGGGGAGCGCCGGCCGTCGGGGGACGGAGGGGCGGTGCGCTGGGGAGCGCGCCGCCCCTCCGGCGCGTCCGGGCTCACTCCCACTCGATGGTGCCCGGCGGCTTGCTCGTCACGTCCAGGACCACCCGGTTCACCCCGTCGACCTCGTTGGTGACCCGGGTGGAGATGCGCTCCAGCACCTCGTAGGGCAGGCGGGTCCAGTCGGCGGTCATCGCGTCCTCGCTGCTGACCGGCCGCAGCACCACCGGGTGCCCGTAGGTCCGCCCGTCGCCCTGCACCCCCACGCTGCGCACGTCGGCCAGCAGGACGACCGGGCACTGCCAGATCTGCCGGTCCAGCCCGGCGTCGGTCAGCTCCTCGCGGGCGATCGCGTCCGCGGCGCGCAGGGTGGCGAGCCGCTCGGCCGTCACCTCGCCGATGATCCGGATCCCCAGCCCCGGCCCCGGGAAGGGCTGCCGGTGCACGATCTCCTCCGGCAGGCCGAGCTCGGCGCCGACCCGGCGGACCTCGTCCTTGAACAGCGCCCGCAACGGCTCGACCAGGGCGAACTCGAGGTCGTCGGGCAGCCCGCCGACGTTGTGGTGGCTCTTGATCGTCGCGGTGCCCGACCCGCCGCCGGACTCGACCACGTCGGGGTAGAGCGTCCCCTGGACGAGGAAGCCGACCTTGTCGCCGGGTGCGGCGTCGGCCGACCCCGGCTCCTGCGCGGCGAGCACCTCGGCCGTCGCCGCCTCGAAGACGCGGATGAACTCCCGTCCGATGATCTTGCGCTTGGTCTCCGGGTCCGTCACCCCGGCCAGCGCGGCCAGGAAGCGCTCGCGGGCGTCGACGGTGTGCAGGCGCGCGCCCGTCGCGGCGACGAAGTCCTTCTCCACCTGCTCGCGCTCGCCGGCGCGCAGCAGACCGTGGTCGACGAACACGCACGTCAGCCGGTCCCCGATGGCCCGCTGGACCAGTGCGGCGGCGACCGCGGAGTCCACCCCGCCGGACAGCCCGCAGATCGCCCGCCCGTCGCCGACCTGCGCCCGCACCGCCGCGACCGTCTCGTCGATGATCGACGCCGTCGTCCAGCCGTGCGGGATGCCGGCTACCTCGTGCAGGAAGCGGCGCAGCACCTGCTGCCCGTGCGGGGAGTGCCCGACCTCCGGGTGGTACTGGACGCCGGCCAGGCGCCGCTCCCGGTCCTCGAACGCCGCCACCGCCGCCCGCTCGGACGCGGCCGTCACGGTGAAGCCGTCGGGGGCGCGCACCACCGAGTCGCCGTGGCTCATCCACACCGGGTGCCGCGCGGGCAGCCCCGCGTGCAGG
>DASVUG010000175.1:0-7358 GCA_036387155.1 Pseudonocardia sp.
CGGACCGGCGCTACGACGCGGTGTTCATGGGGTTCTGGCTCTCGCACGTGCCGTGGGGCCGGTTCGCCGCGTTCTGGCGGCTCGTCGACCGATGCCTGCTCCCGGGCGGGAGCGTGATGTTCGTCGACGACGCGCACCGCACCGAGGACGAGCTCGTCGAGGGCGCGGCGTCCACGACGATCCGGCGGCGCCTCCGGGACGGGACGGCCCACCGGGCGGTCAAGGTGCCGCACGAGGCGTCGGCGTTGCGGCGGGAGCTGGCGGAGCTGGGGTGGGACGTCGTCGTCCACCCGACCCGCGGGCCGTTCTACTGGGGTGCCGGACGCCGCCGGGACCGCCCCCCGACGGTTTGACCGGTGGCCCCACCGGGGAGCCGACCTGCGGGGACCGTGCTGCCGCGCACGGCGCGGGTGGGGAGGGTCGGCGGTGACGGCGTTCGAGTGTCGCAGGACCGGCCGGACGTACGACGTCGGCCCGCGGCTCGACGACGACGGGCGCGCCGCGGTGCACGCGGTCGAACCCGCGTCGTCCGGCCTGGCGCTCAAGCAGTACGCGCCGGAGACGCTGCAGCGGCGGTCGGACCTCGAGGGCCGGGTCAAGGCGATGATCGCCGCCCCGCCCGCCCACCGCGACGGCCCCGCGGGCTCGGTGCTGTGCGCCTGGCCGGAGGACGCCGCGTACGTCGAGGGGCGCTTCGTCGGGTTCGTCATGCCGCGGGTCGACACCGCCGGCGCGCGCACGGTCCAGGACGTCGCGACCGCGGCGGACACGACGTGGCGCGAGCGGGTCCTCGTCGCGGAAGGCCTCACGCGGGCCGTCGCCGTGCTCCACGACGCCGGCGTCGTGGTCGGCGACTTCCGGGACAGCAACCTGCTCGCGTGGCCCGACGGGCGGGTCACGCTGCTCGGGTGCGACCGGATGCAGGTCGAGGACCCGGTGTCCGGCGGGCGGTTCGCGTGCGTCGCCGACCGCAACGCCGCCACCCCGCCGGAGCTGCTCGCCGCGATCTCGAGCGCGCCCCGGACGCCGAGCAGCGACGCCTTCGCGCTCGCCGTGCTGCTGCACCTGCTGCTGCTGCCGGGGGCGCACCCGTTCCGGGGCCGGTGGCGGGGCCCCGGGGACGAGCCGGCCGAGCAGGAGCTCATGCGGGCGGGCCTGTGGTCCTACGCGGGCGACGGGCGGCTCGAGCCGCAGCCGGGGTCGCCGCCGCTGGACGTCCTGCCGGAGACGCTGCAGCGCTACTTCCGCGCCGCCTTCGTGGACGGCGCGCGCCACCCGTACGACCGGCCGTCCGCGCGGGAGTGGCTGGCCGCGCTGGTCGGGCTGCGCGCGTCGACGGTCTCCTGCGGGCGCGACCCGCGCCACGCGTTCGGCCGGCACCTGCGGGGCTGCCCCTGGTGCGCGCCGGGCGGGCGGCCGGCCCCGCCGGCGCGGGCCGTGCCCGCCGGGTACCACTCCCGGCGCCCCGCGCCGTCGACCGGTGCGCCGCCCGGGCCCCGCACCCCGGCGGCCCCGCACCGCGCGGCCGCCGCCGTGGGCACGCGGTCCACGCCACCGCCCACCCGGCCCGACACGTCGCCGCCCACCCTCGCGGACGCACCGGCGCCCACCCGCCCGGACACGGCACCGCCCACCCGACGGCTGGCGCCGCACCGGCCGGCCGGCCGGCAGGCGCTGCGCGCGGCGGCGGTGTGGGCGGCCGTGCTCGCCGTCGCGACCGCCGGCGTCGTCGCCCTGGCCGCGGCGACGCGGCCGTCCCGCCCGGCCGTGCCCGACCCCACCGTCGCGGCGGCGACGCGCACCAACCCGGCGCCGGCGCCCACGACCCGGCCGAGCGACCCGACCGCGGCGCTCGAGTCGCTGCGCGCCCAGGACGCCCCGGCGGTGGAGCGCCTCGCGGAGTCCTGGGTGGCGCAGCTGGCCACCCTCCCCGCGGCGGCGGCGCCCGACCGGGCGGACGCGGCTGTCCTCGCCGGCCACGACCGGTTGCGCGCGCAGCACCCCGGGGCCGTCCTGCTCCGGTCCCCGGGGTGGAACTTCGGCGGCGACTACTGGGTCACGGTCATGGCCACGCCGTTCCCGTCGGCGGAGGCCGCCAACGCCTGGTGCGACACCAACCGGTTCGCGGGGCAGGACTGCTTCGCGAAGAAGCTGTCGCACTCGGGCCCCGTCGACGGCAGCGCGCGCTACCGCCGCTGACGCCCGCCGCCCGACGGCCGCGGCTACCCGACGTGCAGCAGCTCCTTGACGGGCCCGAGCGCGAAGTAGAGGACGAACAGCGCGGCGATCAGCCACATCAGCGGGTGGATCTCGGCGAACCGGCGCCGGGCCGCCTTGATCACGACGTAGCTGATGAAGCCCGCCCCGATGCCGACCGTGATCGAGTACGCGAACGGCATGAGCACGATCGTGAGGAACGCCGGGATCGCGACGTCGTAGTCGTCGAGGTCGATGTTGCGGATCTGGGTCATCATCAGGAACCCGACCACGACCAGCGCCGGCGTCGCCGCCTCGAACGGCACGATCGTCACCAGCGGCGCGAAGAACATCGCGATGAGGAACAGCACACCGGTGACCACGCTGGCGAGCCCGGTCCGGGCGCCCTCGGCGACGCCGGCGGCGGACTCGATGTAGGTGGTGTTGGACGAGACGGACGCCGCCCCGCCGACCGCCGCGCCGACCGAGTCGACCAGCAGCACGTTGCGGACGCCCGGCAGCTCGCCGTTCTCGTCGACGAGGCCGGCCTCCTTGCCGACGCCCACGACGGTGCCCATCGTGTCGAAGAAGTCGGCGAGCATGACGGTGAAGACGAACAGGAGCGCCGCGGTGACGCCGACGCGCGCGAAGCTGCCGAAGAGGTTCACGTCGCCGACCAGGCTCAGGTCGGGCACCCCCAGCACCTGGTCGGGCAGCGTCGGGACGTTCAGCTGCCAGCCGTCGGGGTTGATCACCGGCTTGCCGTCGGGGCCGGGGCCCGCGTTGTAGGGCCCGACCTTCGCGATCGCCTCGACCACCACCGCCACGACCGTGGTGGTCAGGATGCCGATGAGGATCCCGCCCTTCACCCGCAGCGCCACCAGCAGCACGGTGAGGATCAGACCGAACGCGAAGACCAGGGTCGGCCAGCCCGAGAGGCTGCCGGTGGCGCCGAGCTGCAGCGGCACGCCCACCTCGCCGACCGCGCCGGGGATGCGCCGCACGAACCCGGCGTCGACGAAGCCGATCAGGGCGATGAAGAACCCGATGCCGACCGCGATGGCGGTCTTGAGGCCGACGGGGATCGCCCGGAACACCGCCACCCGGAACCCGGTGAGCACCAGCACGGTGATCACCAGCCCCTCGAGGACCACGATGCCCATCGCGTCCTCCCACGACATGCCGCTCGCGATGGTGTAGGCGACGACGGCGTTGAGACCCAGCCCGGCGGCCATCGCGAACGGGTAGCGGCCGACCACGCCCATGGCGATCGTGAGCAGCCCGGCCACCAGCGCCGTCGCCGCGGCGACGAGCGGGATCGCCGCGCCGGGGGTGGTGAGGTCGCCGAGGTACTGCCCGTCCGCGTCGGCCACGGTGCCGAGGATCAGCGGGTTGAGGACGACGATGTAGGCCATCGTGAAGAACGTGGCGAGCCCGCCACGCACCTCCCGGCCGATCGTCGAGCCCCGCTCGGAGATCGCGAAGTACCGGTCGAGGGCGCTGGTCGACCGCTCGGTCGTCACGTCGGACGTGCTCATGCGCGCACGGTGGCAGATGCACCACCCGAACGAGAAGTCCGGGTGGGTGTCCGGGGGATCGTTCACCCACGTTTAACGGGCGTCGTGCCCGCCCCGGAGGCGGACGTCAGCGCCGGTGCCGGCCGGGGCGGACGAGCGACAGGGGCGGCGCGACCCGCTCGAGGGACTTGTTCTCCGCGTCGACCGCCAGGACCTGCGCGACGAGGGCGCCGACGATCATCAGGCCGGCCCCGACGAGGTAGCCCCCGAAGAGACCGCTCGTGTCCGTGGGGTCGGGTTCGATCAGCGAGCCGAACACGTAGGGGGCGAAGGCGCCGATGGACTGGACCAGCGCGAAGAACGCGGCGATGGCCTTCGCGCGCACCTCGAGCGGGAACACCTCGCTGATGGTGAGGTAGGCGGCGCTGGCGCCGGCCGAGGCGAAGAAGAACACGACGCTGAAGGCCATCGTCTGGGTCAGGGCGGTGAAGCCGCCGCCGCGGAAGACGAAGGCGCAGCCGAGCAGCAGGATCCCGGCGAGCCCGTAGGTGCGCGCGAGCATCTTCCGCCGGCCGACCCGGTCGAACAGCGGCCCGAGCAGGATCGGCCCCAGCAGGTTGCCGAGGGCGAACGGGACGATGTAGATCGCCGCCCGGTCGGGGTCGACCTCGAACACCTTGACCAGGACGCTGGCGTAGGTGAAGAAGACGGCGTTGTAGAGCACCGACTGGGTGATCATCAACACGGCGCTGAGGACGGCGCGGTCCGGGTAGTCGCGGAAGAGCACGCCCAGCAGGGCCCGGTAGCCGGTGTGGGCCAGCGGGCTCAGGTGCACGACGTCCCCGCCGCGGGACCGGATGATCGTCCCCCCGGCGGCCCGGGTCCTGGCCTCGATGTCGTCCACCGTCCGGCGGGCCGCGTCCTGCTCGCCGTGCAGGAGCTGCCACCGCGGGCTCTCCGGCACGTTCTGGCGCAGGAACCAGACGCCCAGGGCGAGCACGGGCCCGATCAGCAGCGCGAGGCGCCAGTCGTACCGCGGGTCGATCGCCCCGGACAGCAGCGGCAGCTGGACGAGGCCGGCGACGGCGGCCCCGGCCCAGTACGTCCCGTTCACGATGACGTCGGCGCGCCCGCGGTAGACGGCGGGGATGAGCTCGTCGATCATCGAGTTGATGGCGGCGTACTCGCCGCCGATGCCCATGCCGGCGACGAACCGGGCCACCCCGAGCAGGACGAGCGAGCCCGTCCCGAACCCCGGGATCGCGGCGGTGAGCGCGCTGCCGAGCATGTAGACCGACAGGGTGATGAAGAACAACCGGCGCCGGCCCCACCGGTCGGCGAGCTGGCCGAACAGCAGCGCGCCGACGACCTGGCCGATCAGGTAGACGCTCGCCAACAGGCCGATCCCGGCCGCCGACAGCTCGAAGGTGCCCTTCTCGGAGAGCTGCTCCCCGATGTTGCCGGCGATGGTGATCTCGAACCCGTCGAGCACCCAGCACACCCCGAGCGCCACGACGACCCGCGTGTGGAAGGCCGACCACGGCAGGCGGTCCAGACGCGCCGGGATGTCGGTCTCGACGCTGCCGGCCGCCGTCGCGGACCTCGTCGCCACCGCGCCCTCAGCCGGCCCGCGACATCGCGACGACGGCCCGCCCGATGTCGCCGAACGTCGGCTGGGGCCGCGCGTTCACCGAGGCCAGGTAGACCGCGCGCTGGCGCGTCCGGACCTGCGGCGACCACGTCGAGAGGCTCCGGACGTCCAGCACGGCCAGCGCCGCGGTCCGGACCGACGGCCGGCGGATCCTGGCGTGGAGGAACTGGCGCGCGGCGCTGCGGTGCACCGTGTCGAACGAGCTCCAGAGGCGCCGGCACTCCTCGACGATCGGCCGGCGCGCGCGCGAGACCTCCTGGTAGATGTCGCCGAGCTCGGTGGCCAGCGCGCCCGGGGTCAGCCCGCCGAACGTCGCCCCGGCGCCGCTGCCGCCCGCGGCGAGGGCGACGTCCGCGGCCATCGGCCCGAGCAGGTGCAGCCGGGCGTGCAGGTCCGTCAGCACCGCGGCGACCGCGCCGGGTTCGAGCGTGCCGACACCGCCCGGGTAGAGCGTGAAGGCCTGCTCGGGGTTGCTCGGCCAGTCCGCGACGAACGCCTGCGCCCGCCGGCCACCGGTGTGCAACCGGCGCGTGACGTCGGTCATCTCGGCGCGCACGGCGACGACGGCCGTCCGGAGGTCCGCCACCTTCTGGCCGACCAGGTCGGAGGCGGACCGCGGACGGGCGCGCTGCTCGGCGTCGATGGCACCGACGAGCGCATCGAGCCGGCGCGACGCGCGGCGGAACTGGGCCGACCGCTCCCGCAGGCGGGCGCCGTGGCGGTCGAGCTCGGCACCGCGGTAGGCCTCCGACGACCACTTCGCGAGCAGCGCGAGCGGGGCGACGGCGAAGAGCAGGAGGAGCACCGTCGCGCTGCGCGGGAGTGCGGCCACGAGGACGAGCAGCACGGTGAGCACCGGGACGACCCCGCTGCGGACCAGCCCGAGGCACACCTCGCGCAGCCCGACGCGCCGGCGTTCGACGGCGCCCGACGGCTCGGCCATCAGCTCGCGGACCCGGGCGACGAGCGCCGCCTCGTCCGCCGTCCGCTCCTCCGCGGTCAGGCGGCCGGCGGCGGGGTCGACCCGGTCGCCGAGCCCCACCTCGAGGGCCCGGACGAGACGCCCCAGCGCGTCGTCGGGGCCTGCGTGGCCGGTGGTCACGGCGTCCCCCTCCCGCGATGCCTCCGCAGCAACACGACGACCTCCCGGACCCAATGGTCGACGGTCATCCCGTCGCTGCCCAGTCTCCTCCTCGCCTCCTCGTACGTCAGCCCGCCGAAGAAGACCAGGCAGAGCCGGTCGGCCGTGGCGACCCCCACCGCGGCCACGACCTCGTCCCACGCCGGCCCCACGCACCCGTCGGGGAAGCGCTGCCGGACGTAGAGCTTCGCGAGCTCGAACCGCAGGAAGGCCCGGCCGTCCCCGACCGGTCCCGTGGGCGGCTCGTCGAGCAGCTGCTCGACGAGGTCGAGGACGAGCCGGAAGGCGCGGGAGCGGTCGTCGGTCAGGTGCACGGCTCCGTCGTGCAGGGAGCTGACGGCCTCCGTCACGGTGAGCCCGTAGCGATGGAGGAATTCGTCGCCCATCCGGCATCAGATCGGAACGGGGATGTCGTGCGTCGGCGGAGGGGGGTCGGCACGGTCGCGTCGGGGGGACGGGTGCCGACCGGGGAGCCGCGGGTGCGGGTCGGACATGGGGCCTCCAGGGGCGGGCGGGCGGCGGCCCTCCTGGCTGTGCCGCCGTCGCCGCCCGGTCACGGGCGTGATCGACGACACTACTGGCCGTGTCACGCCGGCGGCGCCGGCCCGCGCCGACGGGCCCGCCCGCCGAAGCCGTGCGGCAGACTGGCGACCTCGCAGCGCAACCCGAGGAGCGAACGTGATCGGCCTGGTCGTCGACGGCGGCGGGTTCGAGCTGTTGGCCGGCGACGAGCGCGTCGGGCCCCGCCGCCCGCTGGAGCCGGCCGACGTCGCGCTGCTCGAGTCGCTCGCGTCGCGCTACGCCCGCGCGGTCCGGGTGCGCGCCGATCCCGCGGTGCTCGTCGAGCTGGGTC
>DASVUG010000176.1:0-6906 GCA_036387155.1 Pseudonocardia sp.
CGAGTTCCGCATTCTGCCGGGCGAGTTGCGCGTCCTGCCCCGGCGAGTTGCGCGTTTCGCCGGGCGAGTTCCGCGTTCCATCGGGCGAGTTGCGCGTTGCGGCCCCCGCGCCCGGACGGGCGGTTGTGGACAACTCGGCCGCCGGCCCGGTCGA
The DNA here is from genome assembly GCA_036387155.1 of Pseudonocardia sp. GTDB lineage: Bacteria > Actinomycetota > Actinomycetes > Mycobacteriales > Pseudonocardiaceae > Pseudonocardia. Next base: position 155 of record DASVUG010000176.1, read on the forward strand.
TCCGACGGCCTCGTCGGTCGGCCGGGGCACGCTGGCCCGCATGACGACCCCACCCCCGACCGCCGTGCCCCGTCCCGCTGTGCCCCGTCCCGCCGTGTCCCCGTGCGCGGTCTCGCCGCGCGCCGTCGCCGCCGCCCTGGTCGATCTCGTGCTGCCCGCCGCCTGTGGCGGCTGCGGCGCCCCGGGCACCGGCTGGTGCCCGGGCTGCCACGGCCGGACCGGGCCGCCCACGTGCCCGTCGCTGCCCGGCGGGCCGCCGGTGCTCGCCGCCGGCCGCTACCGCGGCCCGCTGCGGGCCGCCGTGCTCGCCTACAAGGAGCGGGGTCGCCGGGACCTCGCCGCCCCGCTGGCCGGGCTGCTCGCGGACGTGCTGCCGCCGGCGCCGCCGGCGGGCTGGTGGCTCGTGCCCGCGCCGTCGCGTGCCGCGGCGGCCCGCGCCCGCGGCGGGGACCACGTGCTCCGGCTGTGCCGCCGGCTCGCCCGCGGGGACCCGCGGCTGCGCGTCGCGCCCGCGCTGGCGCTGGCGCGGCGGGCGCGGGACTCGGTCGGGCTGGACGCGGCGGCCCGCGCCGCGAACCTCGCCGGGCGGCTGCGGCTGCGCCCCGAAGCCCTGCCCCCGCCGGGTGCGCCCGTGCTGCTCGTCGACGACGTGGTGACCACCGGGGCCACGCTGCGTGCCTGCCGCGCGGCCCTCGTCCGGGCCGGCCGTGATGTGACGGCCGCGGTCGTGCTCGCCGACGCCACCACCCGGCCGACGTCAAGTGATACCCGAGTGGCCCCGTAGAAAACTACTCACTGTCGCACTTGCCCCTTTCGGGGTCACTCAGCCTGCAGATCTGTTGCCGGACTGTGATCGGCGCTACCGTCGTCGGCACTTCGGCGGGCCGCCACGCGTTCGCCGAACGGGATCACCGATCCCCGCCGCCGGGAGCTTCTCCGGCGCGTTGCTCCGACAGCCGCAGTCGCGAAGTGAAGGAGTTCGAGTGGAGATCGTCGTCACCGGCCGGAACGTCGAGGTCCCGGAGCACTTCCGGGTGCACGTCGCCGAGAAGGTCGAGCGGTTGGAGCGGTACGACCACAAGATCGTCGGTCTGGAGGTGGAGCTGTTCCACGAGCCCAACCGGCGCCAGGCGAAGAACTGCCAGCGGGTGGAGCTCACCGGCCGGGGATGCGGGCCGGTGGCGCGCGCCGAGGCGTGCGCGCAGGACTTCTACTCCGCTCTGGACGCGGCGATCGCCAAGCTCGAGTCGCGTCTGCGCCGCTCGCACGACCGCCGGCGGATCACCGCCCGCCGCACCACCGTTCTGGTGGGACGCGGGGGCCAGACCATGCTGCTCGACGCGCCGCCGGAGGTCGACCTGCCCGCGCCGCGGGACGGGGCGGACGGCGTCGCCGGGCTCGACGGGGACGGCGCGTACCCGGGCGTCGGGGCGGTCGGCGAGGTCGTGGACGACCCGGCGGTTGACCTCGACGATGCGGAGATCGACGAGCGGCTGCCCGGCCGGATCGTGCGCCGCAAGGTGCACACGGCGCAGCCGATGTCGGTCGACGACGCGCTCTCGCGCATGGAGCTGGTCGGCCACGACTTCTACCTGTTCTCCGACTCCGAGACCGGAGCGCCGTCCGTCGTCTACCGCCGCAAGGGCTACGACTACGGAGTGATCCGTCTGGCCGACTGATCCGCCCGAGGGCGTGCTCCGTCCGGACCAACCCTGGCGGTGCACGCCCTTTCGGCGTTACCGCGGGGGTGCAGGGCCGTTCGCTACCCTTGACGGGGCAGGACGCCGGGCACGGCGTCCCCGCCCCACAAGAGGGTCCTGATCGCGATCGGTGAATGAGGTCGAGCGTGCCGCTGTTTACCCGCCTGCTGCGTGCCGGCGAGACGAAGCTGGTGAAGCGGCTGGGTCGGATCGCCGCGCACATCGACACCCTCGAGCCGGACATCCAGGCGTTGACCGACGCCGAGCTGCGGGCCAAGACGGACGAGTTCCGGGCCCGGTACGCCGACGGCGAGAGCCTGGACGAGCTGCTGCCCGAGGCCTTCGCCGTCGCGCGCGAGGCCGCCGTCCGCACGATCGGCCAGCGGCACTTCCCGGTGCAGCTGATGGGCGGTGCCGCCCTGCACCTGGGCAACGTCGCGGAGATGCGGACCGGTGAGGGCAAGACGCTGACGTCGGTGCTGCCCGCCTACCTCAACGCGATCTCCGGCGACGGGGTGCACCTGGTCACGGTGAACGACTACCTGGCCAAGCGCGACGCGGAGAACATGGGCCGGATCCACCGGTTCCTGGGGCTCTCGGTCGGGGTGATCCTCTCGCAGATGCCGCCGGCGGAGCGTCGCGAGCAGTACGCCGCCGACATCACCTACGGCACGAACAACGAGTTCGGCTTCGACTACCTGCGCGACAACATGGCCTGGCAGCGCGCGGACCTCGTGCAGCGCGGCCACAACTTCGCCGTCGTGGACGAGGCGGACTCGATCCTCATCGACGAGGCCCGCACCCCGCTGATCATCTCCGGGCCGGCCGAGGAGAGCGCGCGCTGGTACCAGGAGTTCGCGCGCATGTCGCCGCTGCTGCGCCGGGACGTCCACTACGAGGTGGACGAGCGCAAGCGCACCGTCGGCGTGACGGAGGAGGGCGTCTCGCTGGTCGAGGACCAGCTGGGCATCGACAACCTCTACGAGGCCGCGAACACCCCGCTGATCGGCTACCTGAACAACGCGCTGAAGGTCAAGGAGCTGTTCAAGCGCGACAAGGACTACATCGTCACGAACGGGCAGGTGCTCATCGTCGACGAGTTCACCGGCCGCGTGATGCACGGCCGCCGGTACAACGAGGGCCTGCACCAGGCCATCGAGGCCAAGGAGGGCGTGGAGGTCCAGGCCGAGAACCAGACGCTGGCCACCATCACGCTGCAGAACTACTTCCGGCTCTACAACAAGCTGTCGGGGATGACGGGCACCGCGCAGACCGAGGCGGCCGAGCTCCACCAGATCTACAAGATGCACGTGGTGCCGATCCCCACGAACAAGGAGATGGTGCGCGCGGACCACGCGGACCTGATCTACAAGACCGAGGAGGCCAAGTTCGAGGCCGTCGCGGACGACATCTTCCTGCGCAGCTGGGCGGGCCAGCCGGTCCTGGTCGGCACGACCAGCGTCTCGAAGTCGGAGTACCTGTCCACGCTGCTGCGCGCGCGGGGGGTGCCGCACGAGGTCCTCAACGCCAAGCAGCACGAGCGGGAGGCGGAGTTCGTCGCCCGGGCCGGCGAGGCCCCGCACGACCCCGACGCGCACCGGGACCTGACCCGCCTGGCCCGCAAGCAGGGGCTGTTCGACGACGACTCCCAGGTGCTCGCGCGCCACCCCGCGCTGGCCGACCGCAAGAAGGGCGCGGCCGCCGTCCACGAGTGGGTCGCGGCGAAGGAGAAGGTCGCCCGGCTGGGCGCGGTGACGGTCGCGACGAACATGGCCGGCCGCGGTACGGACATCATGCTGGGCGGCAACCCCGAGTTCCTCGCGGACCAGGAGCTGCGCCGCCGCGGGCTGGACCCGGTCGAGACCCGCGAGGAGTACGAGGCCGCCTGGGACGGCGTCGTCGCGGCGATGAAGGACCAGGTGGCCTCCGAGGCCGAGGAGGTCCGCGCCGCGGGCGGGCTGTACGTGCTCGGCACCGAGCGCCACGAGTCGCGGCGCATCGACAACCAGCTCCGCGGCCGGTCCGGCCGCCAGGGCGACCCGGGCGAGTCCCGGTTCTACCTCTCGCTCGGCGACGAGCTGATGCGCCGCTTCAACGGCCAGCTCGTCGAGTCGATCATGAACCGGTTCAACCTGCCGGACGACGTGCCCATCGAGGCCGGCATGGTCACCAAGGCCATCCGCAGCGCGCAGACCCAGGTCGAGCAGCAGAACTTCGAGATCCGCAAGAACGTGCTCAAGTACGACGAGGTGCTCAACAAGCAGCGCACCGTCATCTACGACGAGCGTCGCCGCGTCCTCGCCGGCGAGGACATCGGCGAGCAGAACGAACACATGCTCGGCGACGTGATCGAGGCCTACGTCGACGGCGCCACGGCCGAGGGCTACGCCGAGGACTGGGACCTGGCGAAGCTGTGGACGGCGCTGCGGCAGCTCTACCCGATCAGCCTGGACCGCGCCCAGCTGACGGACTCCGACAACGCGGACGACCTCACCCGCGAGAGCCTCACCGCGGCCCTGCTCGCCGACGCCCGGGCCGCGTACGCCGCCCGCGAGGCCGAGATCGACGCCGTGATCGGCCCGCAGGGCGGCATGCGCGAGCTGGAGCGCCAGGTCCTGCTGCAGGTGATGGACCGCAAGTGGCGCGAGCACCTCTACGAGATGGACTACCTCAAGGAGGGCATCCACCTGCGGGCGATGGCCCAGCGCGACCCGCTGATCGAGTACCAGCGCGAGGGCTTCGACATGTTCACCTCGATGCTCGACGGGATCAAGGAGGAGACGGTCACCCACCTGTTCAACGTGCGGGTGCAGGCCGCCGTACCCCCGCCGGCGGACCCGGCCGCGGAGGCCCCCGGCCCGCCCGCGCAGGAGGGTCCGGCGAGCCGGACGCAGCCGAACCCGGTGGTCACCCCGACGTCCGCCCCGGCCGCGGGCCCGGCGCCCGCCGCGGGCGCGCCCGTCCCGGCGGCGGCGCAGGGTCCCGCAGCGGGTTCGGCGGCGTCGGGCCCGGTGCCGCGGGGGGCCGCGGCCCGGCGGGCGGCACGGGGTCCCGCGGCGCCCGCCGCGACCGCGGACGGCGCCCGCACCGGCCGCCACGCGGTGCCGGACGCGGACCCGGCCGCTCCCACGGGAGCGCTGCCGACGGTGTTCGGCGGTGCCCGCCGCCCCACGGAGCTGCAGTACACCGGCCCGGCCGAGGACGGCGGCACCACCCGCAGCCGCTCCGGTCCCCCGGCGTCCGCGGGTCCCGCGGCCGGTGGGGCGAACGGCGAGCCCGCCCGGAACCGTCCCTGCCCGTGCGGTTCGGGCCGCAAGTACAAGCACTGCCACGGCGCCCCCACGGCCGCCCGTCCCTGACCCGAGCCGGTCCGCGGCCCGGTACCCGTTCGGCGGGTACCGGGCCGCGGCGTCTCACAGCAGCCGCAGGGTGCTGCAGCGCCAGCGGGTCGGGTCGTCGGGGCGGCCCTCGAAACGGGCGGCGAGCGCGCGGCTGCGCCCGCCCGCGCTGTGCACCGCCGCCACCTCGACCGCGCCCGGGCCGGGCCGGCTGACGTGCAGCGACGTCAGCCGCCGCGGCGGCCCGGCGACCGGCCGGGGCCCGCAGGCGGCGCGGACGTACCGCAGCGCGCACGGCTCCAGGTGCGGGGCGACGTGCGCCAGCGGCCGGCGCCCGTCGACCACCTCCAGCGCGAGGCGGAGCACCTGGTGGGCGCGCCGCCGCAGCTCCGGCGTCGGGCGCAGGTCGTCCGGCACCGGCGGGTGGCGGGCGGCCGGGAGCCGGGCGGCCACCCCCTCGTCGTCGCGATCCGGGTCCGGGTCGGTGCGCACCCGCCGCAGCCGGGGTCTCGGACACGCGCCCTGACGCGGGTCCGCCCGGCCCGACCACCCGGCCGCGCCTCCGGCGGCAGCCACCCCGGAACCGGGTGCGGTCGTGGGCGGCGCGACGGTGGTCGGGACAGTGCTGGTCGGCGGAATGGCGGTGGTGGGGACGGTGGTCGGTTCGGGGAGGGAGGCCAGGGTGGCGGTCGTCATGCCGGCAGCGTTCGCGCCGACCCCCTGCCCCGTGGGGCGTTCGGGCCGGTACGCCGCCGCACCATCTGCCACCGGACCGCCCGGCGCCGGATGGTCTGCCACCGGATCGTCCGCCGCCGGACGGTGTGCCACCGCACCGGCTGTCGCCCGACGCATTCCTCCCGAACACGGCCCGGACGCGGCGTCGCCGCCCTACCATCGGCGCGTGCTCGACGACCCCGAGGCGCCCGCGATCCCGATGGCGGCGCTGCTGCCGCGGGTGGGTGCGGCCGTCGACCGGCACCGCCGCCGCGTCGCGGCGCGTCAGGGGCTCACGCCGACGGCGATCGCGGTGCTGGCCGCCCTCGACGACGACGCGCCGTCGCACCGCGACCTGGCCGCCCGTCTCGGCGTCAGCCCGGCCACGCTCACCCCGGTGCTGGACGCGCTGGAGTCGACCGGTCAGGTCCGCCGCGAGCGCGACCCGGGGGACCGGCGGGTCGTCCGGCTGCGCCGCACCGCACACGGTCGGGAACGCCTCGCCCGCGCGGAGCCGGTCGTCCTGCCCGCGCTCGACCCCCACCACGAACCCGCCGTCCGGTCCTGGCTGCTCGCCGTGCTCGCGGCCGCCGACGGCGACGGCTGAACCCCACCCCGTCCCCGCACCGCCGGAGCGCCAGTGCCGCGCGCTGTCGAACGTGCGCACTCGCGCTGTCGAACGTGCGCACTCGCGCTGCTGAACGTGCGCACTCGCGGGGGCGGGTCAGGGGGTGAGGACGTACTCCTTGATCCCCGTGGCGCCGGCCGGGCTCGCGCTGTCGTGCGGGGCGACCTCGTCCTCGGTGAACGCGGCCCCGTCGGTGAGGCGCTTGAAGTCGCGCAGCGCGGTGCCGGTGCACGCCACGTCCGCGACCGGGGCCCCCACGCCGGCGTGGACGTCGTCGACGTGCACGGTGCGGAAGTCGATGCTGTAGCGGGTCACCGCGCTGGTGTTGGGGATCGAGGCGTGCAGCTGGTCACCGGAGAACAGCATGATCCC
>DASVUG010000177.1:0-5646 GCA_036387155.1 Pseudonocardia sp.
ATGGACTGGATGGAGGAGGAGCAGAAGCGCGGCATCACGATCACGTCCGCCGCGACGACCTGCTTCTGGAAAGACCACCAGATCAACATCATCGACACCCCCGGGCACGTCGACTTCACCGTCGAGGTGGAGCGGAACCTGCGGGTGCTCGACGGCGCGGTCGCGGTCTTCGACGGCAAGGAGGGCGTCGAGCCCCAGTCCGAGCAGGTCTGGCGGCAGGCCACCAAGTACGACGTCCCGCGCATCTGCTTCGTCAACAAGATGGACAAGCTCGGTGCGGACTTCTACTTCACCGTGCGGACCATCCAGGACCGGCTCGGTGCCAAGCCGCTGCCGATCCAGCTGCCGATCGGCGCCGAGAACGACTTCATCGGGGTCGTCGACCTCGTGGAGATGCGGGCGCTGACCTGGCGCGGTGAGGTCCAGAAGGGCGAGGACTACACGGTCGAGGAGATCCCGGCCGACATGGCCGACCTCGTCGAGGAGCACCGGACGGCGCTGGTCGAGGCCGTCGCGGAGACCGACGACGACCTGATGGAGTCCTACCTCGGCGGCGAGGAGCTGACCGTCGAGCAGATCAAGGCGGGGATCCGCAGGATCGTCAACCAGCGCCTGGCCTACCCGGTGCTGTGCGGTTCGGCGTTCAAGAACAAGGGCGTCCAGCCCATGCTCGACGCCGTGATCGACTACCTGCCGTCGCCGTACGACCTGCCGCCGGTCGAGGGCACGCTGACGGACGGGGAGACCCCGGCCTTCCGCAAGCCCAGCAAGGACGAGCCGTTCTCCGCGCTGGCGTTCAAGATCGCTGCGCACCCGTTCTTCGGCAAGCTGACCTACATCCGGGTGTACTCGGGTCGGGTCGCCGCGGGTTCCCAGGTCATCAACTCGACCAAGGACCGCAAGGAGCGCATCGGGAAGATCTTCCAGATGCACGCCAACAAGGAGAACCCGGTCGACGAGGCCCTCGTGGGCCACATCTACGCGGTGATCGGCCTCAAGGACACCACGACGGGCGAGACGCTCAGCGACCCGCAGGCGCCGATCGTCCTGGAGTCCATGACGTTCCCGGACCCGGTCATCCAGGTGGCGGTCGAGCCGAAGACCAAGGCGGACCAGGAGAAGCTGGGCATCGCGATCCAGCGCCTGGCCGAGGAGGACCCGACCTTCCAGGTCCACCTGGACCAGGAGTCCGGCCAGACGATCCTCGCCGGCATGGGCGAGCTGCACCTCGAGGTGCTCGTCAACCGGATGAAGAGCGACTACAAGGTCGAGGCCAACATCGGCAAGCCGCAGGTGGCCTACCGCGAGACGATCCGCAAGACGGTGGACAAGTACGAGTACACCCACAAGAAGCAGACGGGTGGCTCGGGCCAGTTCGCCCGCGTGATCATCAAGCTGGAGCCGCTCGACACGGCCGACGGCGCGCTCTACGAGTTCGACAACAAGGTCTCCGGCGGCCGCATCCCGCGGGAGTACATCCCGTCGGTGGACGCCGGCGCCCAGGACGCCATGCAGTACGGCGTGCTGGCGGGCTACCCCCTCACGGGCATCAAGCTGACGCTGCTGGACGGCCAGTACCACGAGGTCGACTCGTCGGAGATGGCGTTCAAGGTCGCCGGCTCGATGGTGCTCAAGGAGGCCGCGCGCAAGGCCGACCCGGCCCTGCTCGAGCCGATGATGGCCGTCGAGGTCACCACGCCCGAGGACTACATGGGCGACGTGATCGGCGACCTGAACTCCCGCCGCGGCCAGATCCAGGCCATGGAGGAGCGGGCCGGCGCCCGCATCGTCAAGGCGCTGGTCCCGCTGTCGGAGATGTTCGGCTACGTCGGCGACCTGCGGTCGCGGACGCAGGGCCGGGCCAACTACACGATGGTCTTCGACTCCTACGCGGAGGTCCCGACCAACGTGGCCAAGGAGATCATCGCCAAGGCCACCGGCGAGTAAATCGCACCCTGCCGCGGGTCCCCTCGGGGACCCGCGGCAGACTCGCACCACACACCGGCGTCATCAATTGACCTGCCGTCAGCACGGCGGAGAAAATCAGTCCAGGAGGATCCCCCAGTGGCGAAGGCGAAGTTCGAGCGGACCAAGCCGCACGTCAACATCGGCACCATCGGTCACATCGACCACGGCAAGACCACGCTGACGGCGGCCATCACGAAGGTCCTGCACGACAAGTACCCGAACCTGAACCAGGCTTCGGCGTTCGACCAGATCGACAAGGCTCCCGAGGAGCGCCAGCGCGGCATCACGATCTCGATCGCGCACGTCGAGTACCAGACCGAGAAGCGGCACTACGCGCACGTCGACTGCCCCGGGCACGCCGACTACATCAAGAACATGATCACGGGTGCGGCGCAGATGGACGGCGCCATCCTCGTGGTCGCCGCCACGGACGGCCCCATGCCGCAGACGCGCGAGCACGTGCTGCTCGCCCGCCAGGTCGGCGTGCCCTACATCGTGGTCGCCCTCAACAAGGCGGACATGGTGGACGACGAGGAGATCCTCGAGCTCGTCGAGCTGGAGGTCCGCGAGCTGCTGTCGTCGCAGGACTACCCGGGTGACGACCTGCCGGTCGTCCAGGTCTCGGCGCTCAAGGCGCTCGAGGGCGACCCGGAGTGGAGCGAGAAGCTGCTCGCCCTCATGGACGCCGTCGACGAGGCCATCCCGGAGCCCGAGCGCGACGTCGAGAAGCCGTTCCTCATGCCCGTCGAGGACGTCTTCACGATCACCGGCCGCGGCACCGTGGTCACCGGTCGCATCGAGCGCGGCATCGTCAAGGTGAACGAGACGGTGGAGATCGTCGGCATCCGGCCGAAGTCGACCACCACCACGGTCACCGGCGTCGAGATGTTCCGCAAGATCCTCGACGAGGGGCGCGCCGGCGAGAACGTCGGCCTGCTGCTCCGCGGGGTGAAGCGCGAGGACGTCGAGCGCGGCCAGGTCGTCTGCAAGGGCGGCTCGATCACCCCGCACACCGAGTTCGAGGGCCAGGTCTACATCCTGTCCAAGGACGAGGGCGGCCGGCACACGCCGTTCTTCAACAACTACCGGCCGCAGTTCTACTTCCGCACCACGGACGTGACCGGTGTGGTGACCCTGCCCAGCGGGACCGAGATGGTCATGCCGGGCGACAACACCTCGATGAGCGTGTCGCTGATCCAGCCGATCGCCATGGAGGAGGGCCTGCAGTTCGCCATCCGCGAGGGTGGTCGGACGGTCGGCGCCGGCCAGGTCACCAAGATCAACAAGTAGGTCCGAGGGTGCTGGGATGACGGCTCGCGCGTAGCGCGGCTGCCGAGGTCCCAGGATCCTCGACCCCCCCGGTCGAGGGTGTCCCACGTCCGTGTGGCATCCTTAGCTGGTTGGACGTCGAGTTCCGGCGCGCGCTTGCGCAGTTGATCCTTACTGCATCGGGCGCGCGCCGGGCTCGTGTCAGCCCCCGCACTGCGAGCACCCCCCGGGGTTGCCGTCATCCGGGGAGGGGTCTGCGGCAGTAGGGCGACACACCCGACCTCGTGGACCGGAGGCCCGGCGGCGGGTGCGACCGCACCGGGGCTGACCAGCAGGTTCTCCTGGGGGTCGGCCACGGCGGTCTCCCCGCGCGGGTTCCACCCGGACACGCGTGACCGACGCAGGAAGAGAAGGACGACCGACGACCATGGCGGGACAGAAGATCCGCATCAGGCTCAAGGCCTACGACCACGAGGCTATCGACGCGTCCGCACGCAAGATCGTCGAGACGGTGACGCGCACCGGGGCCCGGGTCGTCGGGCCGGTGCCGCTGCCGACCGAGAAGAACGTGTACTGCGTCATCCGCTCGCCGCACAAGTACAAGGACTCGCGCGAGCACTTCGAGATGCGCACCCACAAGCGGCTCATCGACATCCTCGACCCGACGCCCAAGACGGTCGACGCGCTGATGCGCATCGACCTCCCGGCGTCCGTCGACGTCAACATCCAGTAAGGCCGACGACACGATGACGACAGCGACGAAGTCAAAGCAGGCCAAGCAGATCACCGGGATCCTGGGCACCAAGCTCGGGATGACCCAGGTCTTCGACGAGAACAACCGGATCGTCCCGGTCACCGTGGTGCAGGCGGGCCCGAACGTGGTCACGCAGGTGCGCACCCCGGAGAAGGACGGCTACACCGCGGTGCAGCTCGCCTTCGGCGCGATCGCGCCGCGCAAGGTGAACAAGCCCGAGCGCGGCCACTTCGACAAGGCCGGCGTGACCCCGCGGCGCCACCTCGTGGAGCTGCGCACCAGCGACGCCGGCGAGTACAGCGTCGGCCAGGAGCTCACCGCCGCGGTGTTCGAGGCGGGCGCCGTGGTCGACGTGGTCGGCACCAGCAAGGGCAAGGGCACCGCGGGCGTCATGAAGCGCCACGGCTTCAAGGGCCTCGGGGCCAGCCACGGCACGCAGCGCAAGCACCGCTCGCCGGGCTCCATCGGCGGCTGCGCCACCCCCGGCCGGGTCTTCAAGGGCCTGCGCATGGCGGGTCGCATGGGCAACGCCCGCGTGACGACGCAGAACCTGACCGTGCACCGCGTGGACGCCGACAACGGGCTGCTGCTCATCAAGGGCGCGGTGCCCGGCCCCCGCGGCGGCCTGCTGCTGGTCAAGACCTCCGCCAAGAAGGGCGAGGCGACGAAGGGCGGTGCCGCATGAGCACCTCGGTCGAGCTCCGCAACGCCGACGGCACCGCCGCGGGCGAGCGCGTGGAGCTGCCGGACCACGTCTTCGACGTGCCGGCGAACATCCCGCTGATGCACCAGGTCGTCGTGGCCCAGCTGGCCGCGGCCCGCCAGGGCACGCACTCCACCAAGACCCGCGGCGAGGTCCGCGGCGGTGGCAAGAAGCCGTACCGCCAGAAGGGCACCGGCCGCGCCCGCCAGGGTTCGACGCGCGCCCCGCAGTTCACCGGCGGCGGCATCGTGCACGGCCCCACGCCGCGGGACTACACCCAGAAGACGCCCAAGAAGATGAAGGCCGCCGCCCTGCGCGGTGCCCTGTCGGACCGGGCCCGCGCGGGTGCGGTGCAGGTGGTCGGCTCGCTGGTCACCGGCGACACCCCGTCCACGAAGTCGGCCCGGGGGATCGTCGAGGGCCTGCTCGCCGGGGTCGAGGTCACGGGCGCGGTCACCCGCGTGCTGGCCGTCATCGGCCGCGACGACCGCGTGAGCCGGCTGAGCCTGCGGAACCTGCCGCAGGTCCACATCCTCTTCCCCGACCAGCTGAACACCTACGACGTGCTGCACAGCGACGTCGTGCTGTTCACCACCGCGTCGCTGGAGGAGTTCCTCGCCGGCCCGATCGCCGTGCCGACGCGGCGCTCGCGCAGCGCCGGCTCCGCCGAGTCGGCGGCTGAGAAGGAGGTTGCACGATGATCTCCGACCCGCGGGACATCCTGCTGGCGCCGGTGGTCTCGGAGAAGAGCTACGGGCTGCTCGACGAGCGCCAGTACACCTTCGTCGTCCGGCCGGACGCGAACAAGACGCAGATCAAGATCGCCGTGGAGAAGGTGTTCGGGGTCAAGGTGCTCAGCGTGAACACGCTGAACCGCCCGGGCAAGCGCAAGCGCACCCGCACCGGCTACGGCAAGCGCAAGGACACCAAGCGCGCGATCGTCACGCTCTCC
>DASVUG010000178.1:0-9805 GCA_036387155.1 Pseudonocardia sp.
GCATCGTGCTGCTGTCGACGGTCGGGCGCGGCGGTTCCGCCCCGGGCGCCGACCCCACCGCGTCCGCCGCCCCGAGCGCCGCCCCGAGCGCCGCCCCCGCCGCAGCCCCGGCCCCCGCCGGCGGCGCGCCGGGCACCTGCGCGTACCCGGCGGACGGCAGCGCCGCGAAGGCGAACACGGCGCCGTCGGCCGAGGGGGTGGCGAGCGCGGGCACGGTGCCGGTCGCGCTGGCCACGTCGGCCGGCCCCGTCGGCCTCACGCTGGACCGCGCCCAGGCCCCCTGCACCGTCAACAGCTTCGTCAGCCTCGCGCGGCAGGGCTACTTCGACGGCACCACCTGCCACCGCCTGACGACCACCGAGGGCCTCAAGGTGCTGCAGTGCGGCGACCCGACCGGCAGCGGCGCGGGCGGCCCCGGCTACACGATCGCGGACGAGAAGCCCACGACGCTGTCGCCGTCGCCCGCCGGGCAGGGCACCGTGACCTACCCGCGCGGCACGGTGGCCATGGCGAAGACGGCGCAGCCGAACTCGGGCGGCAGCCAGTTCTTCCTGGTCTACGCCGACTCGATCCTCCCGCCGGACTACACCGTGTTCGGCACGATGGACGCGGCCGGGCTGGCGACGGTCGAGAAGGTCGCGGCGGCCGGCGCGGACGACAGCAACGGCAGCGGCGACGGCAAGCCGAAGACGGCCGTGGAGATCCAGAAGGCGACGGTGTCCTGACCCGCGGGACGCCGGTCCGCGCCGCCGGTGCGGGACGCCGTCAGGGCCGCACGAGCCGGGCCAGCGCGACGCGGGCGACGGGCAGGTAGGCGGCGACGGCCGGGGCCGGCCCGCGCAGGGCGAGCCAGGTGGCGGCACCCGCCGGGTCCGGCTCGACGCCGTGCCGCAGGTGCATCCGCAGCACCCCGGCCGCCCCGAGCCCGCGCCACCCGGGAGCCGGCCGGACCGTCCACGCCCAGGTCCGCGCGGTCTCGTCGACGTCGGTCACCACGAACGCGACCGCCACGCCGAGCGGCCCGCGCACCCGCCCGGTCAGCCCGGGGGCGATGCGGTCGGGCCCGGGGTCGAGGTCGACGCCCCGGATGTGCGGCGCCCACCCGGCCCAGCGCGCCGGCACCGCGTAGCGCTCCCACACCCGCTCGACGGGCGCCCGCCCCGCCACCCGCACCGCGACCTCCACCCGACGATCGTCGGGCAGCCGGGCCCGGGCCGCACCCGTAGGCTCGGGGAGGTGATCCGCTCGTCGCGCGCCGTCGCCGCCCCCGCCGCCGTCGTCCACGCCGTGCTCACCGACGTCCGCGCCTGGCGGCTGTGGTCCCCGCACGTCGCCCGGGTCGACACGGCGGAGTCGACGATCGACGCGGCGGGCTGGAGCGGGCTGGTCAAGCCCTGGTTCGGGCCGGCGACGCGGATGGACGTCACGTGGTGCGAGCCCGGCCGCGGCATCCGCTGGACGTCGACGGCGGCCGGCTACCGCCTGGAGTACGCCGACCTGATCGACCCCGCCGGGAACGACGCCTGCACCGTCACGATGACCGCCACGCTGAGCGGACCGGCCGGCGGGCGCGTCGAGCGCGTCGTCGCCCCGCTGTCGGCCTACGGGCAGCGCCGCCGCCTGGAGCGCCTGGGCCTGCTGGCCGAGTACCTGCACCACTGGTCCGGGGACCGCGACGCCGGCGGGCGTCAGGCAGCGGACGTCACCCGGTAGACGTCGTAGACGCCCTCGACGTTGCGCACCGCGCGGAGCAGGTGCCCCAGGTGCTTGGGGTCGCCCATCTCGAAGGTGAACCGCGACACCGCCACCCGGTCCCGGGAGGTCTGCACCGAGGCCGAGAGGATGTTGACCTTCTCGTCGGCCAGGACCTTGGTGACGTCGCTCAGCAGGCGGTGCCGGTCCAGCGCCTCGACCTGGATCGCCACCAGGAACACCGACGCCGGTGAGACCGACCAGCCGACCTCGACCAGGCGCTCCTCGCGGGCCCGCAGGTCCGCGGCGTTCGTGCAGTCCGTGCGGTGCACGCTGACCCCGCCGCCGCGGGTCACGAACCCCAGGATGTCGTCGCCGGGGACGGGGGTGCAGCAGCGGGCGAGCTTGGTGTAGAGCCCGTCCAGGGCGCCGTCCGCGCCGCGCACCACCACCCCGGCGTCGCCCGCGGGGCGGCGCCGGCCCACCGTCGAGGGGGTGGACCGCTCGGCGAGCTCCTCCTCGGCGTCCTCGACCCCGCCGAGCAGGGCGACGAGCCGCTGGACGACGTGGCGGGCCGAGACGTGCCCCTCACCGACCGCGGCGTAGAGCCCGGACAGGTCCGGGAAGTGCAGCTCGCGGGCCAGCGCCGCCATCGCGTCGGCCGACACGAGCCGCTGCAGCGGCAGGCCGGTGCGCCGGGCCTCGCGGGTGATGGCGTCCTTGCCCGCCTCGATGGCCTCCTCGCGGCGCTCCTTGGCGAACCACTGCTTGATCTTGGTCTTGGCCCGGGGCGACGCGACGAACGCCAGCCAGTCCCGGCTCGGCCCGGCCGTCTCCGCCTTCGAGGTGAAGATCTCGACCTGGTCGCCGGACTCCAGCCGTCGCTCCAGGGCGACCAGCCGGCCGTTGACCCGCGAGCCGATGCAGCGGTGCCCGACCTCGGTGTGCACCGCGTAGGCCAGGTCCACCGGCGTCGAGCCCATCGGCAGCGTGATCACGTCCCCCTTGGGCGTGAACACGAAGATCTCCTTGGTCGCGAGGTCGAACCGCAGCGACTCCAGGAAGTCACCCGGGTCCGCGGCCTCCCGCTGCCAGTCCAGCAGCTGGCGCATCCAGGCCATCTCGTCGACGTCGACGGCCTGCCCGCGGAACGACCCGGGGCCGCTCCGCGTCTCCTTGTAGCGCCAGTGCGCCGCGATGCCGTACTCGGCCGTGCGGTGCATGTCGTGCGTGCGGATCTGCACCTCGAGCGGCTTGCCGTCCGGCCCGATCACCGTGGTGTGCAGCGACTGGTAGACCCCGAACCGCGGCTGGGCGATGTAGTCCTTGAACCGGCCGGGCATCGGCTGCCACAGCGCGTGCACCATGCCCATCGCGGCGTAGCAGTCGCGCACCTCGTCCACGAGCACGCGCACGCCGACCAGGTCGTGGATGTCGTCGAAGTCGCGGCCCTTGACGATCATCTTGCGGTAGATCGAGTAGTAGTGCTTGGGCCGCCCCTCGACCGTCGCGGCGATCCGCGCCGAGTCCAGCTGCTGGGTGACCTCGTCGATGACCTGCTTGAGGTAGGTGTCGCGCGACGGCGCCCGCGTCGCGACGAGCCGCACGATCTCGGAGTACTTCTTCGGGTGCAGGATCGCGAACGACAGGTCCTCCAGCTCCCACTTGACCGTCGCCATCCCGAGCCGGTGGGCCAGCGGGGCCATCACCTCGAGCGTCTCGCGCGCCTTCTTGGCCTGCTTCTCCGGCGGCAGGAACCGCATCGTGCGCATGTTGTGCAGCCGGTCGCTGAGCTTCATGACGAGCACGCGCGGGTCGCGCGCCATCGCCACGATCATCTTGCGGATCGTCTCCGCCTCGGCCGCCGTGCCGAACTCGACCTTGTCCAGCTTCGTCACGCCGTCGACGAGGTGCGCCACCGTCTCGCCGAAATCCGCCCTCAGCCGGTCCAGGGAGTAGTCGGTGTCCTCGACCGTGTCGTGCAGCAGGGCCGCGACCAGCGTGGTGGTGTCCATGCCCAGCTCGGCGAGGATCGTCGCGACGGCCAGCGGGTGGGTGATGTACGGGTCGCCGGACTTGCGCTTCTGGCCGGCGTGGCGTTCGTCGGCGACGTCGTAGGCGCGCTGGAGCAGCGCGAGGTCCGCCTTCGGGTGCATCGTGCGGTGCACGCTGGCCAGCGGCTCCAGCACGGGGGCCGTCGCCCCGACGCGCTGCGGGGTCATGCGGCGGGCGATGCGGGCGCGCACCCGGCGCGTCGCCGAGGTCCGGGGCGCGGCGGTCGCACCGGGGGCCCCGAGGTCGGTGGCGTCGGCGTCGGCGGCGTCGGGGTGCGCGGCGTCGGGGCGTGTGGCCGCACGGTCCGCGACCACCGGCGCGGCCGGGTGCAGGTCGGTCATCCGCGGGCTCCCACGATCCGAAGGATAGCCCCGCGACGGCCGCGCGCGGCCCCGCGGCCGCACCGGCGGGAGGCGACCGGGCACGGGCGTGCGCCGGCGGTGCACGGGTACCTCGGCCGCGTCCCGGCCAGCCGCATCGGCTCGGGCTCCGAATGATCCGGGGGCGACGGAAGGCGGGCGGCGTGGGTCCAGCGGTCCGGAGGTGGTCGCGGTGGGCGGTCGCGGCGGGGTGTCCGGTCGTCGCGGCGGTGCTGCTGGTGGCCGTCGCGCCCGGCGTCGCCACCGCGGAACCGGCACCCGGGTCGGTGCGGGTGCTGCAGATGAACCTGTGCGACGGCGGCGGGGCCCGGTGCTACACCGGCCGGTCGATCGCCGAGGCCGCGGCGGTGATCCGCGCCGAGCGGCCCGACGCGGTGACGCTGAACGAGGTGTGCCGTGACGACGTCGCCGTCCTGGGGCGGGCCCTGGCCGCCGCCCGGCCCGGCCCGGCGCCCCGCACCGCGTTCCGCCCCGTCGGGGACCGGCGCACGGGCGGGTCGGTCCGCTGCCGCAACGGCCAGCCCTACGGGATCGGCGTGCTCACGCGGCTCGGCGGTCCGGGCGGCTACGCGACGACGGGCGGCGCCTACCCGGTGCAGGACGGCAGGAGCCGGGAGCTGCGGGCGTGGCTGTGCCTGCACCCCCGCGGCGGCGCCGACGCGCCGCGCGGGGTGGCCGTGTGCACGACGCACCTGGCCAACGACAACCCGGTGGTCGCCGGCGGGCAGTGCGCCCACCTGCTGGGCACCGTCCTGCCCGCGATCCGGACCGGCTCGGGCGGGGCGCCGCTCGTGCTGGCCGGTGACCTGAACCTCGCCGCGGACGGGGTCCTCGGGGTGCGGTCCTGCGTGTCCGAGGGCGACCGGTGCGTCGACGACGGCGTGGTGCAGCACGTCGTGGCGAGCCCCGAGCTGAGCCCCGGCGCGCCGCGGGTCGTCCGGCTGCGCCAGACCGACCACCCGGGCCTGCTGGTGACGCTGACCGTCAGCGGGTCGCGTCGCGCTGCTCGCTGATCCGCCGCGCGGTCGCCGCCGCGGTGTGCAGGACGCAGGGCCAGGTGGGGCCGACGCGGCCGCTGCCCGAGGAGCACCCGCGGCACCGGCCGCGGGCGTCGTCGACGTGGGTGGCCAGCAGGGCGGCGGTGGCCGTCGGTTGGGCGACGAGGAAGGCGACCAGGGGCTCCGAGGTCATGTCGCACCCTCCGTGCAGTAGGGGCACCGCCGTCCGCCGGGAGGTAGCGTGACCCGCGATCCCGCCGCGGGGCGCACCGACGATCGGGCGACGTCGAGAACATGTGCTGCAATAATGTTCTCGTACCCGCGGGGTGGGAGAGCCACACATCCGCACCGGCCCGCCGGGACCGGGAACGCCCGTCCGGTCAGCAGGTCAGCAGGGCGTGCACCGGGACGTCGGCGAGCCGGGACCGCCCGCCGAGCGCGGACAGCTCGATGAACACGGCGAAGCCGAGGACCTCCGCACCGGCGGCGGCGACGAGGTCGCAGGCGGCGGCGGCCGTGCCGCCGGTGGCGAGCACGTCGTCGACGACGAGCACGCGCGCGCCCGGGGCGAGGACGTCGGCGGGCAGCTCGAGGGTCGCCGAGCCGTACTCGAGGTCGTAGTCGCGCGACGCCGCGACCCGGGGCAGCTTGCCGGCCTTGCGGATCGGGACGATCCCCGTGCCGGCGGCGAGCGCCGCGGCGGCGCCGAGCAGGAACCCCCTCGCCTCCACGCCGACGATCACGTCCGCCTCCCCCGCGAGGGCCGCGAGCGACACCGACAGCGTCGTGAAGGCCGCGGCGTCGGCGAGCACCGGGGTGATGTCGCGGAAGACCACCCCGGGCTCGGGGAAGTCGGGGACGTCGCGGACGAGGGACGCCACCCGCGCGAGGTCCGCGTCGTCCCCGTCGTCCCCGCCGCCGCTGTTCAGGGCGCCGTCGGAGGTGGCGCCGCGGGCCGGTCCCGTCACCGGCGCCGCTTGCCGGTCGGGCGCGCCGTGCGGGCGGCCGGTGCCCGGTCCTGCCGGCGGTCGCCCGGGGTGGCCCGCCGGGCGCCGCCCGCGCGGGCCGGGACGCCCGCGGCGGCCGTCAGCGCGCGCTCGCGGCGCAGCTCGCGGGCGAGGACGTCGTCGTCCGCGGTGTCCGCGTCCCCGTCCGCCCCGCCGAACGCACCGTCGTCCGGGCCGCCGACGGCGTCCGCGCCGGCCGCGCCCGCGGCCGCGCGGGCCCGCCGCGCCGCCACCCGCCGGGCCTGCTCGCGGATGCGCGGGTCGCGCTGCTTGAGGTCGACCAGGACGGGCGTCGCGAGCAGCACCGACGACACCGCCCCGGCCAGGATGCCGACGATCTGCACCAGCGCGAGGTCGGCCAGCGTGCCGACCCCGAGCAGCCCCACCCCGACGACCATCAGCCCGAGCACCGGCAGCACCGCGATCAGCGAGGTGTTGATCGAGCGCATGAGCGTCTGGTTCAGCGCGAGGTTCGCCGCCTCGGCGTAGGTGCGGCGGGTCAGCCCGAGCAGCCCGCGGGTGTTCTCCTTGACCTTGTCGAACACCACGACGGTGTCGTAGAGGGAGAACCCGAGGATGGTGAGCAGGCCGACCGCGGTGGCCGGGGTGACCTCGAACCCGACGAGCGAGTAGACCCCGGCGGTGACGACGACGTCGTGGACGAGCGCGACGAGCGCGGCCGCCGCCATGGCCCGCTCGAAGTAGACGGCCAGGAACAGGGTGACCAGCACCAGGAAGACCGCGAGCGCGATCAGCGCCTGCCGGGTGATCTGCCCGCCCCACGTGCCGCTGACGGCGCTGTCGCTGATCGCCGCGGGCGACGGCGCGCCGTTCTGGCCCAGCGGCTGGAACCGGTCGAACAGGGCCTGCTTGAGCGCCACCGTCTGCGCCGGGTCCAGCGCCGCGGACCGGATCAGCACCGACGCGCCGGAGCCCTGCCCGACGGTCTGCACGGCCGCGGGCTCCTGGCCGACGGCACGTTCGTAGACCGCCCGCGTCTCCTCGACGGTGGCCGGTGCCCCGGCGCCAGCGGCCGGGAACTGGATCTGGGTGCCGCCGGTGAAGTCGATGCCCAGGTTGAACCCGCGGAACACGATCGACAGCAGGCACACCAGCACCAGCGCGCTGAACAGCGCGTACCAGAGCTTCCGGCGGCCCACGACGTCGAAGGCGCCCGTGCCCGTGTAGAGGCGGGACAGCACGCCGTCCTTGCGGCGCGGCCCCCCGGTCGGGCCGGCACTGCTGGCCACCTCAGACTCCCTTCGCCGTGGCGGGCGGGGCGGGGCGACGGCGCGCCGCGCCGAGGCGCGCCATCGACCCCAGCCCGGACATCGACGGGCTGCCGAACACCCGGCTGTTCGCCGCCAGGGCGACCAGCGGGTGCGTCACCAGGAACACGACCAGCAGGTCCAGCACCGTCGACATGCCCAGGGTGAACGCGAAGCCCTTGACCTGCCCGACCGCGAGGACGTAGAGCACGGCGGCGGCCAGGAAGCTGACGGCGTCGGCCGACAGGATGGTGCGCCGGGCGCGGACCCACGCCCGCGGGACCGCCGAGCGGAAGCTGCGGCCCTCGCGGACCTCGTCCTTCAGGCGCTCGAAGAAGATGACGAACGAGTCGGCGGTGATACCGATCGCGACGATGAAGCCCGCGACGCCGGCGAGGTCGAGGGTGAACCCGACCCACCGCCCGAGCAGCACGAGCACGGCGTAGACCACGAGGCCGGACAGGACCAGCGACAGCATCGTCAGCACGCCCAGGGCCCGGTAGTAGAACAGGCAGTACACGAACACCAGCACCAGCCCGACGCCGCCGGCGACCAGACCGGCCTCCAGCGACGCGAGCCCGAGGGTGGCCGAGACCGTCTGCGCCTCGGACGACTCGAACGACAGCGGCAGCGACCCGTAGCGCAGCACGCCGGCGAGGTCCTGGGCCGTGGCCTGGTTGAACTGGCCGGTGATCTGCGTGGTGCCGAAGATCGGGCTCTGGATGGTGGGGGCGGAGACGACCTCGCCGTCGAGCACGAACGCGGTGGCCTTGCCCACGTTCTTCGAGGTGTAGTCGCCCCAGATGCGCGTGCCCTCGCTCTTGAACGTCACGTCGATGACCCAGCCGGCGCCCTGGGTGTTCTGCGCCGCGTTCGCCGTCGCGATCTGGGTGCCCTCGAGGAAGCTCGGGCCGAGGACGTACTTCTCCGTGCCGTTCTGGTTGCAGCTCACCAACGGCTTCGTCGGGTCGTCGTACCCGCGCAGCGGGTCGGTCGCCCCGCAGTCCAGCGCCTGCAGGGCCTGGGCCTGCACCGACGGGTCCGCGCTCTGCCGCGTCGCGCGCGCCTGCGTGATCGCCGCGGCGGCGACCGGGTCGGCCGGGGTCGCCGCCGACGGTGCGCCCGCCGGGGTGGGCTGGGCCGGAGCGGGCTGGGCCGGGGCGGGTTGGGCCGGCGCGGGCTGGTCGGGCGCGGGCGGAGCGGTCGACGGGGGCGCGGCCAGGGGTCGGGCGAGGGCGGCCAGCGCGATGCCACCGGCGGGCGCCGCGCCGGGCGCCGCGGCGCCCTGCGGCGGCAGCGCCGGGGCGGGGGCACCGGTGCCGGGGACGGCGGTCGCCGAGGCGGGGGCACCGGGGACAGGGGCACCGGTGCTCGGGACGCCGGGGGCCGGAGTACCGGCGTCCGGGCCTCCGGGTGCGGGGGCGCCGGCCGGGGCCGGGGCACCCGGGGCCGGCGCGCCCGCGGGGACGGCCGCGACCGGGCCGCCGACGACCTCCCGGAACCGCAGCTGCGCCGTCTGGCCCAGCGATCGGGCCTGGTCGCCCCGGTCCCCCGGGACGGTGATCGTCAGGTTCGTGCCGTCCAGCACCACCTCGGCGCCGCTCACGCCCAGCCCGTTGACGCGCTGCTCGATGATCGACTGCGCCTGGAGGAGCTGCTCGCGCGGCGGCTCCGCGCCCGACTCGGTCCGCGTCGTCAGCGTGACGCGCGTGCCCCCCTGCAGGTCGATGCCCAGCTTGGGTCGGGGCCGGCCGTCGCCGGTGAAGAACACCAGCGCGTAGAGCACGACGACGATCCCGGCGAAGGCACCCAGGAGGCGCCAGGGCCGGATGCGCCCGGGGGTCGGTGGCACTGTCTCCCTCTCAAGGGGGGTGGGGCAGCCCGCGGTCGGGCGCCGGGATCAGGACCGGTGGCTGCCGTTCGCGTCGCCCGAGGTGGCCGGGGTGTCGGCGGCGGTGCCCGCGGCCGTGCCGGCCGTGCTCGCCGTGCCGTCCCCGCCGGCCGGACCGGTGCGGTCCGCGTCGAGCCGGCCGACGGCCCGCTCGTCGGCGGCCGCACCCGCGGTGCGGGGGCCGTCCACGGCGGCGGCGCCCGTGGCGGGGTCCGCGGCGGCGCTGTCCGCGGCCGCGGTGTCCGCGACGGCCGCGGTGTCGTCGGTGTCGGTGACGTCGGCGACCTTCTCGCGCACCGCGGCGCGCAGCCACGTCGTCACGACGCCGTCGGCGATCTCCAGGTCGACGGTGTCCTGGTAGGAGGCGTCGACGACGGTGCCGCGCAGGCCGGAGGTGGTGGTGACGACGTCCCCGACCTCCAGCGCCGACTGGAGCTGCTGCATCTGCTGCATCTGCGCGCGCTGCTTGCGCCCGGACAGGAAGATCGGGATGAACAGCAGCAGGATGAGCAGG
>DASVUG010000179.1:0-9428 GCA_036387155.1 Pseudonocardia sp.
GTCAGCTCGGGGAACGCGGCGGCGGCCGGGCGGGGGGCGGCGAAGTAGCCGAGGACCCGGGCGGCCACCCCCGGACCGAAGATGGCCTCGCCCGCCGCCGTCGCCCGGACCGCCCGGTCGATCTCGCCCTGCTCGGCGCCCTTGAGCAGGTAGCCGCGGGCCCCGGCGCGCATCGCCGCGAACACCGTGTCGTCGTCCTCGTACATGGTCAGCACCAGGACGGCGGTGCCGGGGACGGCCGCGGTGATCCGCCGGGTCGCCTCGATGCCGTCCGTGCCGGGCATCCGCACGTCCATCACCACGACGTCGGGGCGCAGCAGCTGGGTCTCGCGGACGGCACTCTCGCCGTCGGCCGCCTCGCCCACGACGCTGAGCCCCGGCAGGGAGTCGACCAGCGCGCGCAGCCCGTTGCGCACGACGGGGTGGTCGTCGGCGATCACGACCGTGATCGGCCGACCGGTGCTGTCCACCCGCCCATTCTGCGGTCGACCGGCGGCTCCGCGGAGGGGAGAGTTCCCGGTCGACCGGGCGGACGTCCCGGCCGATCCAGGATCCCGACCGTCGCGGGCGGGGGCGGTGGGGCGCGAACCTCACGGGGTCAGGTCCGCCACGGCCGGCGGGCGCCGCCCACCGGCTACCCCATCACCGAGGAGCCTCCGATGTCCCCCGTCACCACCCGTACCCGCGCCGGGCTCGTCCTCGCCGCCCTGCTCGGCGTCGGCGACCTCGTCGCGCTGTTCTTCCCCACCCCCGAGGGCGAGATGGGGCCGCCGTACTCGATCCTGCTGCTCGGCGCCGTGCTCGGGCTCGCCACGCTCGCCGGTGCGGCCGCCGCCTGGCGGACCGGCCGCCGCGGCGCCCTGCGCCTCGTCGCCGGCACCCGGGTCCTCTCGGCGATCGCCGCGCTGCCGGCGTTCTTCGTCGACGAGGTCCCCGCGGTGCTGAAGCTGCTCGCGGCGGTCGCCGTGGTGCTCACCGTCGTCTGCGTGGTGCTGGTGCTCGCCCCCGCTCGCCGCCCGACCGGCGTCACCGACTGACGGTCACCCGGCGGCCCGGACCTGCGCGCACCCGCCGGCCGGCGGCGCGGCGAGCGGGTCGGCCGAGAGCCCGCGGAGCACCAGGCCCGTCACGGCCGGGTCGGTCGGCAGGGCCGAGTGCGACACCCGCGCCCCCGGGCACACCGCCTGGACCTGC
This sequence comes from Pseudonocardia sp., assembly GCA_036387155.1. Taxonomy (GTDB): domain Bacteria; phylum Actinomycetota; class Actinomycetes; order Mycobacteriales; family Pseudonocardiaceae; genus Pseudonocardia. The sequence continues at coordinate 1,195 of DASVUG010000179.1, forward strand.
ACCTGGATGGTCCCGGCGAGCTGCGCGGCGCGGTCGGGCGGGACGACGGTCTCGTCGTCGGCGGTCCACACCGCGAGCCACGGCAGCGCCGTCCCGACCCGGGCGCGGGTCAGCTCGGCGATCTCGGCGCTGCCCGGGGCGAGCTGGCGGCACGCGGCCGGGCAGGCGTCGGGCGCGAGGACGGTCGCCTCCGCGGCCAGGGACGTCCCCGCCAGCGGGGCTCCGAGGGTGACGACGCGGCGGGCCTTGGACGCCCCGTCGTCGCGGGCCACCCACAGCCCCGCGACCACGCCGCCCGCGGAGTAGCCGACGACGTCGACCGAGGGCGCCCCGCCGCGCAGCGCGGCCGTCACCGCCGCGTCGAGCACGCCGACCTGCGCCGACAGGTCGCCGGTGCCGTCGCCGACGAGGCTCAGCACCGTCGCGGGCCGCCCGGTCGCCTCGATCCGGCGCGCCAGCTGCGTGAGCGACCCGCGCTGCCCGCCGTAGCCCGGCACGAGCAGCACCGGGCCCGGCCGGTCCTGCGCGGGCCGGGTTCCGGGATCGGCGAGGGGCCCGCCCGCGCCCGTGCCCCACAGCCGCACCCCGACGACCCCGGCCGCGGCCAGCACGGCCGCGACCAGCACCGCCAGCAGCAGCCGCCGCCGCGGGCTCACCGTCCTCCCCCGCGAGTCGGCACGTGCTCGCACGCGAGTTCTTGGCCGCGGGCGCACACTCGGGGGCCGATTCCTGCCGACTCGCGCATCAGGCCGGGACCGGGGCGCCGGCCAGCAGGGCGTGCACCACGGCGTCGGCGAGCAGGCGGCCGCGGCGCGTGAGCACGGCCCGGCCCGCGGCCAGGGCGCCCGGGTCGAGCAGGCCGTCGGCGGCGGCGCGGGCGGCGGCGGACCGGCCGGCGTCGTCGAGGAGCGCGAGCGGCAGCCCGGAGGCCAGCCGCAGCCGCAGCATCACCCGCTCCGTCGTCCGCTCGGCGTCGGTGAGCTCCTCCCGCCCCGCCTCGGGCGAGCGGCCCCCGGCCAGCAGCGCGGCGTACCGCGCGGGGTGCTTGACGTTCCACCAGCGCGTCCCGGACAGGTGCGAGTGCGCGCCCGGGCCGAGCCCCCACCAGTCGCCGTCGAGCCAGTAGCCCAGGTTGTGCCGGCAGCGCGCGCCCGGGTCGGCCGCCCAGTTCGACACCTCGTACCAGGACAGGCCCGCCGCCGTCAGCCGGTCGTCGAGCAGCTCGTAGCGCGCCGCGGCGACGTCGTCGTCCGGCGCCGGCACCTCCCCGCGGGCGACGCGGCGGGCCAGCGCCGTGCCGTCCTCGACGATCAGGGCGTACGCCGAGACGTGGTCCACCCCGGCGGCGAGCACGGCGTCCACCGACGCGCGCAGGTCGTCGTCGGTCTCCCCCGGCGTCGCGTAGATCAGGTCCAGGTTGACCTGCAGCCCCGCCGCCCCCGCCTCGCGCGCGGCGGCCACCGCCCGGCCCGGGGTGTGGCGGCGGTCCAGGACGCGCAGCACGTGCGGCGCGGCCGACTGCATCCCCAGCGACGCCCGTGTGAAGCCCGCGCCCGCCAGCTCGGCGAAGAACTCCGGCGACGTCGACTCGGGGTTGCTCTCCGTCGTCACCTCGGCGCCGGCGGCCAGCCCGAAGGTCGCCCGGACCGCCGCGAGCACCTCGCCGAGCCGCGCGGCGCCGAGCAGCGACGGCGTCCCCCCGCCGACGAACACCGTGTCCACCGGACGCGGCCCGACGACCTCCCGGGCCAGCGCCAGCTCGCGGCGCACCGCCTCCAGCCACCCGTCGGGCGAGGCGCCGGAGCCGGTCAGCTCCGAGGCCGTAGCCAATTCCTGCGGGGTGTAGGTGTTGAAGTCGCAGTAGCCGCAGCGCGCCGCGCAGAACGGCACGTGGACGTAGACCCCGAACGGGGCCGGCGGCGACACGGCCGGGGCGGGGTGGGCGGACACCCCGTCCAGGGTAGCCGCGCGCGGTGATCCCCCTCCCAGCATCCGGTCCGCTGTGGCTGCGGGGCCACCCGGGATGGCACCCTGCGAGGGTGCTGAGAAAACCGTCCCGCGCGCTCGCGCGCCCCGGGGCGTGCTCAGGACCCTCGTCCGGCGGGACCGCGCCGACGCCCGCGCCGCCCTGGCGGCCGGCGTTGCACCTGCGGCTCGTGGGCCGCCGCCACGTCGACCTGCGCCGCGTGAGCAGCGCGCTCTGTCGACCCGGCCGCTGACCCGCCCGAGGCCCCCCGCCGTCCCGTCCCACCCTCGGCACCGGCTCCTCGCGCCCCCGGGCGCGGTGGCGCGCGGCCGCGACCCGGAGGCACGCCCATGCCGCCCAGCAGTCCCGCCCCGTCGACCCCGGCACGGCGCCCGCGCGGCGAGGGCCAGTGGAAGCTCGGCCACCGCGAGCCGCTGAACCCGAACGAGCGCACCAAGCGCGACGACGACGGGCTCAACGTCCGCGCGCGCATCGAGGACGTCTACAGCAAGCGCGGCTTCGACTCGATCGACCCGGCGGACCTGCGCGGGCGGATGCGCTGGTGGGGGCTCTACACCCAGCGCAAGCCCGGGATCGACGGCGGGCGCACCGCCGTGCTGGAGCCCGAGGAGCTCGACGACCGCTACTTCATGCTGCGCGTCCGGCTCGACGGCGGGGCGCTGACCACCGAGCAGCTCCGCGCGGTCGGCGAGATCAGCCGGACCTACGCCCGCGACACCGCGGACGTCACGGACCGCCAGAACATCCAGTACCACTGGATCGAGATCGAGAGCGTGCCGGCGATCTGGGAGCGCCTGGAGAGCCTCGGGATGATGACGACCGAGGCGTGCGGCGACACCCCGCGGGTGATCCTCGGCTCGCCGGTGGCCGGGATCGCCGCGGGCGACGCGCTCGACCCGCAGCCCGCCATCGACGCGATCCTCGAGCGGTACATCGGCGACAAGGCCTTCTCGAACCTGCCGCGCAAGTTCAAGACGGCGATCTCCTGGCAGCAGGACGTCGCGCACGAGGTCAACGACATCTCCTTCATCGGCGTCGAGCACCCCGAGCACGGGCCCGGCTTCGACCTCTGGGTCGGCGGCGGCCTGTCGACGAACCCGAAGATCGCGCAGCGCCTGGGCGTCTGGGTGCCGCTCGACGAGGTCCCGGACGTGTGGGCCGGCGTCATCTCGATCTTCCGGGACTACGGCTACCGCCGCCTGCGGCACCGGGCGCGGATCAAGTTCCTGGTCGCGGACTGGGGCGTCGCGCGGTTCCGCCAGGTCCTGGAGGACGAGTACCTGCACCGGAAGCTGGTCGACGGCCCGGCCCCGCCGACCCCGGAGCAGCCGATCGACCACATCGGGGTGCACCGGCAGCGCGACGGCCGCAACTACGTGGGCGTCGCGCCCGCGTCCGGCCGCGTCTCCGGCACCACGCTGGTCGCCCTGGCCGACGCCGCCGAGGCGGCCGGTTCGCGCCGGGTCCGGCTCACCCCGCAGCAGAAGATCGTGGTCCTCGACGTCCCCGACGAGCGCGTCGACGGCCTCAAGGCGGCGCTGAACACGATCGGGCTGCAGGCCGAGCCGTCGCCGTGGCGGCGCTCGACGATGGCGTGCACGGGCATCGAGTTCTGCAAGCTCGCGATCGTCGAGACCAAGGAGCGGGCGATCCGGCTGGTCGAGGACCTGGAGAAGCGCCTGGCGGACGTCACCCCGGACGTCCCGATCTCGATCCACCTCAACGGCTGCCCGAACGCCTGCGCGCGCACGCAGGTCGCGGACATCGGGCTCAAGGGCATGATCGTCACCGACGCCGCGGGGGCGCAGGTCGAGGGCTTCCAGGTGCACCTGGGCGGGGGCCTGGGGCTCGACGCCGGGTTCGGGCGCAAGCTGCGCGGGCTCAAGGTCACCAGCGTCGAGCTGGGCGACTACGTCGAGCGCGTCGTGCGGCGGTTCGCCGCGCAGCGGACCGACGGCGAGCGGTTCGCGCAGTGGGTGCTGCGGGCGGACGAGGGTGATCTGAAATGAGCGAGCTTGCGAGCTCATCAATCGACACAGCGAGTCTGCGAACGCAGGCGACGAGCGCCAGCGAGGAGTCGGAGTGAGTGAGCGCGCGGTCCCGTTCTACTGCCCCTACTGCGGCGAGGAGGACCTCCGCCCGGCGGAGCAGACCGAGCGCGTCCCGCACGGGGCCTGGTACTGCGCGTCGTGCCTGCGGACCTTCTCGCTGAAGATGATCGGGCTCGGTGTGGCGGGGTGAGCGAGCTTGCGAGCGAACAGTCGACACAGCGCCTCCGCGAAGCGCCGACCGAGCGTAGCGAGGGAGAGCGGGTCGCGGTGACGCGTACCAAGATTGACGGGCGCGCCCTGGCCGCCGCGGGCGCGGCCGAGCTCGGGCCCGACGCGACGGCGCAGGAGGTGCTCGCGTGGGGGGCCGCGACGTTCGGCCGCGGGCTGGTCGTCGCGTCGAACATGCAGGACGCGGTGCTGGTCGACCTGGCCGCCCGGGCGCTGCCGGGCGTGGACGTGCTGTTCCTGCAGACCGGCTACCACTTCCCGGAGACGATCGGCACCCGCGACGCGGTGGCCGCGGCGTACGACGTCACGATCGTCGACGCCGAGCCCGAGCACTCCGTCGCGGAGCAGGACGCGCTGCTGGGCCGCGACCTGTTCGCCCGCGACCCCGACCGGTGCTGCCACCTGCGCAAGGTCGTCCCGCTGCGGGCGACGCTCGCGCGCTACGACGCCTGGGTCACCGGCGTGCGCCGCGTCGAGGCGCCGACGCGGGCGGGCACCCCGCTGGTCACCTACGACGAGAACAACGGCCTGGTGAAGCTGAACCCGCTGGCCGCGTGGACCGACGAGCAGTTCCAGGCCTACGTCGACGAGCACCGCGTGCTGGTGAACCCGCTGGTCGCCGAGGGCTACCCGTCGATCGGCTGCCGCACCTGCACGGTCAGGCCGGCCCCCGGCGCCGACCCCCGCTCCGGCCGCTGGGCCGGGCGCGCGAAGACCGAGTGCGGGCTGCACGCGTGAGGGAGCTCGCGACCGAACCATCCGGCACGGCGACCGCGCTGGACGCGCTCGACGTCCTGGAGAGCGAGTCGATCCACGTCTTCCGCGAGGTCGCGGGCGAGTTCGAGCGCCCGGTGATCCTCTTCTCCGGCGGCAAGGACTCCACGCTGCTGGTGCACCTGGCGGTCAAGGCCTTCGCGCCGGCGCCCGTGCCGTTCCCGCTGCTGCACGTCGACACCGGGCACAACTACCCGGAGGTGATCGCGTTCCGGGACGCGCTGGCGGAGCGGCTGGGCCTGCGGCTGGTCGTCGCGCACGTCCAGGAGTGGATCGACGACGGCCGGGTGCAGGAGCGCCCCGACGGCACGCGCAACCCGCTGCAGACCGTCCCGCTGCTCGACACGATCACCGAGCACCGCTTCGACGCGGTGCTCGGCGGGGGGCGCCGCGACGAGGAGCGGTCGCGGGCCAAGGAGCGGATCATCAGCCTGCGCGACGCGTTCGGCCGCTGGGACCCGCGCAAGCAGCGCCCCGAGCTGTGGAACCTGTACAACGGCCGGCACGCCCCGGGCGAGCACGCGCGGGTGTTCCCGATCTCGAACTGGACCGAGCTCGACGTCTGGCGCTACATCCGGCGCGAGGGGATCGCGCTCCCGTCGATCTACTTCGCGCACGAGCGCCCCGTGTTCCGCCGCGACGGCATGTGGCTGGCGGAGGGCCCGTGGGGCGGGCCGCGGGGCGGCGAGCGGCTGGAGACGCGGTCGGTGCGCTACCGGACGGTCGGCGACGGCTCGTGCACGGGCGCCGTCGAGTCGGGGGCGACGACGTTGGACGAGGTGATCGCGGAGGTCACGGCGTCGCGGTTGACCGAGCGCGGCGCGACCCGCGGCGACGACCGGCTCAGCGAGGCCGCCATGGAGGACCGCAAGCGGGAGGGCTACTTCTGATGCCGGGGACCGACCGGGCCGCGCACGGCGCGCCCCCCGCCCGCCAGCTGCTGCGCTTCGCGACGGCCGGGTCGGTCGACGACGGCAAGTCGACGCTGGTGGGGCGGCTGCTCTACGACACCAAGTCCGTCCTCGCCGACCAGATCGAGGCCGTCGAGCGCGCGTCGGTCGACAGGGGGTCGGCGACGCCCGACCTGTCCCTGCTGGTCGACGGCCTGCGCGCCGAGCGCGAGCAGGGCATCACCATCGACGTCGCGTACCGCTACTTCTCCACCCCGCGCCGGGAGTTCGTGCTCGCCGACACCCCGGGCCACGTGCAGTACACCCGCAACACGGTGACGGGCGCGTCGACGGCGGAGCTGGCCGTCCTGCTCGTCGACGCCCGCCACGGCGTCGTCGAGCAGACCCGCCGGCACGCGGCCGTCCTCGCGCTGCTGCGCGTCCCGCGGCTGGTGCTGGCCGTCAACAAGATCGATCTGGTGGACTTCGACGAGGCCGTGCTCGGGGCGATCGCCAAGGACTTCGCCGGGCTGGCCCGCTCGCTGGGGTTCGGGTCGGGTGGGGACGACGACACGGACGCGGTGGTGACCATCCCGCTGTCGGCGTTGCACGGCGACAACGTCGTCGAGCGCTCCGCGCGCACCCCCTGGTACGAGGGGCCGACGCTGCTGGGGCACCTGGAGTCGGTGCCGGTGGTGGGGCCCGAGCCGGGCGCGCCGTTCCGGATGCCCGTGCAGTACGTGATCCGGCCCCGGACCGGACCGGGCGGCCCCGGGGCCCCCGTCGGCGACCACTGGGGCGACCTGCACGACTACCGCGGCTACGCCGGGCAGGTGGCGGCCGGCACCGTCGCGCCGGGTGACGAGGTCGTGGTGCTGCCGGGCGGCGCGCGCACCACCGTCGCGGCCGTGCACACCGCCGACGGGCCGCTCCCGACCGCGGGCGCGGGCCGCAGCGTCACGGTGCTGCTGGCCGACGACCTCGACGTCTCCCGCGGGGACCTCCTGGCCGCCGCCCACGCGGCGCCCCGGGTCACCGACGAGCTCGACGCCACCCTGTGCTGGCTCGCCGAGAAGCCGCTGCGGCCCGGCGCCCGGCTGCTGCTCAAGCACGGCACCCGGACCACCCCGGTGGTCGTCGGCGCGGTCGACGAGCGGCTCGACCCGGAGACGCTGCGGTTCGGCGGGGCGCCCGCGGAGCTGGCGGTCAACGACATCGCGCACGTGGCGCTGCGCACGGCCGACCCGCTGCCGGTCGACGACTACGGCCGGGTCCGCGCCACGGGCAGCTTCCTGCTGATCGACCCGCCCACCGGCAACACGCTCGCCGCCGGCCTCGTCGGCCGCCCCCTCGCCGACACCCTCGGCTGACAGCCGTACCCCCGCGAGTCGGCAAGTTCTGGCCACCGAGTTGCCGTTCTCGGGTTGCACCGGTTCAGGCAGTCGTTGCCGACTGGCGGGCCAGATCCTGCCCAGTCGCCGGCCAGTCGTGCCGACTCGCGGGCCAGTTGTTGCCGACTCGCGGGTCAGATCCTGCCGACTCGCGCTGGCCGCTCGCGACGGGGTCGCGCGCCTCGGGGTGGCCGGGCACGCCCGCATCGTCGCCCGACGATCTCCCGACGCGCGATCCCGGCGGCCGCCGCCGCGGGGACGGCGGGGAGACCTCGGTCACCCGGGAGCCGGCCGCAGGGCGCCGACCGGCCCGAACGTGGGCGTCCGGACATTTACCGGTAGCTCCCGCATCACGGACACCGTGTTGTCGGGCCGTCCGGGCCCCCGCACGATGGGTTCGTGCGCCCGATGCCGACCCCGACGCCGACCGCCTCCGGCGGCCCCGGCAAGCGGGGTCGTGGCGCCTCGACCCGCAACGCGGCCGCCGACCTCGAGCGGTTCTGGCCGTCGCGGCGCGGCCACGCGTTCGACGAGCTCTGTCGCTGACGGCCGCCGGCGCACCCGCGCGCCGGTCCCGCGACCCCGCTCGCCCCCGAACCCGAGGAACCCCATGCCCCGGCCCGCCCGGTCCTTCTCGCGCCCCCGCTCGAGCGTCGCCGCCCTCGTCGTCGCCCTGCTCGCCGTCGTCGCACTGGCCGCCTGCTCCCGCCGCGAGACCCCGCCCGCACCCGCGGGCGGCGCCGGCCCGACGGCCGCCGGCACCCCCGCCGCGGAGCTGCGGCTCGGCTACTTCCCCAACATCACCCACGCCCCGGCCCTGATCGGCGTGGCAGGAGGCTACGTCCAGCAGGAGCTGGGGCAGACCAAGCTGACGACGCAGACGTTCAACGCCGGCCCCGAGGAGGTCTCGGCG
>DASVUG010000180.1:0-4756 GCA_036387155.1 Pseudonocardia sp.
CAACGGCCCCGACTGTCCCGCGGCTGACCACGCCAGCTCACCCGCATCACCCCCGATCGGGCGACGGTAACGAACCGGTGACGCGCTGTCGGGCGTTTCGGAGAAGTCGCCCGGGGGTTCAGTCCAGGCCGCGGCGGGCCAGCAGCGGGGCGATCTCCGGGTCGCGGCCGCGGAACTCCCGGTAGGCCTGCATGGGGTCGACGCTGCCGCCGCGGGAGAGCACGGCGCGCCGGAAAGCCTCGCCGTTGTCCCGGCGCAGGCCCCCGTGCTCGGCGAACCACTCCACGGCGTCCGCGTCGAGCACCTCGGCCCAGATGTAGGCGTAGTAGGCGGCGGAGTAGTCGCCCGAGAAGACGTGGTTGAAGTACGCGCTGCGGTAGCGCGGGGGGACCGAGGGCAGCGCCACGCCGGCGGCGGCCAGCGCCGCGGCCTCGAACGCCTCCACGTCGTCGACCTGCTCGCCCGGGGCCAGCCGGTGCCAGGCGAGGTCCAGCAGCGCGGCCGCGAGGTACTCGGTGGTCGCCCAGCCCGCGCCGAAGGCCGGGGTCCGGTCGGTCAGCCCGGCGGCCAGCTCGGCGGGCAGCGGCGCCCCGGTCCCGTGGTGGCGGGCGTAGCGGGCGACGATCGCGGGGTCGCGCAGCCAGGCCTCGTTGACCTGCGACGGGAACTCGACCACGTCACGCGGTACGCCGGTGCCGGCGAACGTCGGGTAGGCGACGTCGGACAGCAGCCCGTGCAGCGCGTGGCCGAACTCGTGGAAGGCCGTGGTCACCTCGGCGACGGTGAGCAGCGTCGGCCCGCTCGCAGGCCGGGTGAGGTTGAGCGTGTTGAGCACCACGGGCCGCGTGCCCAGCAGCCGGCTCTGCACCGCGAAGCTGTTCATCCACGCCCCGCCGCGCTTGGTCTCGCGGGCGTAGGCGTCGAGGACGAACAGCCCGCTCGGCTCGCCGCGATGTTCCACGTGGAACACGCGCACGTCGGGGTGGTAGGTCGGCAGGTCGTGCCGCTCGGTGAACGTCAGGCCGTAGAGCTCCTCCGCCGCGGCGAACACGCCGTCGTGCAGCACCCGCTCCAGCTCCAGGTACGGGCGCAGCGCCGCGGCGTCGAACGCGCTGTCCCGGCGGACCCGCTCGGCGTAGAAGGCGCGGTCCCACGGCTCGACCGGGTGCCCGGCGACGTCGGCCAGCGCGGCGGCCTCGGCCTCGGCGTTGCGGACGGCCGGCGCGACGAGCGCGGCCAGCAGCGCCTCGACGGCCTCGACGGTGCCGGCGGTGCCCACCTCGACCACCCAGGACGCGTGGTGCGGGTGCCCGAGCAGGCCGGCCCGCTCGGCGCGCAGGGCGGTGATGCGGCGGACGAGGTCGCGCGTGTCGTGCGGGCCGCCGCGCGCACCCCGTGACACCGCGGCCCGGAACAGCCGTTCCCGCAGGTCCCTGTCGGTCAGGACGGCCAGCGCGGGCTGCCCGGTGGGCAGGACGAGCGGCAGCGCGAACCGGCCGGGGAGCCCGCGGGCCTCGGCGGCGCGGGCCGCCGCGGACACCGCGTCCGGCGCGAGGCCGTCCAGCCGGGCCGCGTCGTCCACCACGACGGCGGCGTCGTTCGTGTCGGCGAGCAGCCGCGACCCGAACTCGGCCGTCAGGGCGGACAGCTCGGCGTTGAGCGCGCGCAGCCGCTCCTGCTCTCCCGCGTCCAGGCGGGCGCCGGAGCGGACGGCGTCGCGGTGGCGGCGTTCGAGCAGGCGCAGCGACTCGGGGTCCAGGTCGAGGTCGTGCCGGACGGCGTGGAGGGCGTCGAGCCGGGCGAAGAGCGCGGGGTCCAGCGTGATCGCGTCGGCGTGCGCGGCCAGGCGCGGGGCGAGCTCGGCCTCGATCGCGCGGACGCCCGGCGTCGACAGCGACGCGACGAGGGTGGAGAAGACGGCCGAGACGCGGCGGAGCGTGGCGCCCGAGCGCTCGAGGGCGACGACGGTGTCGTCGAACGTCGGGGCGACCGGACGCGTCGTGATCGCGTCCACCTCCGCCCGCTGCTCGGCCATCCCGACCGCGAAGGCCTCGACGAAGTGCTCCTCGGCGATCGCGTCGAAGTCCGGGAAGCCGTACGGCAGGGGGCTCGGCACCAGGAGCGGGTTCATGTCGACCTGTTGATCCCCTCGTGGTCGGCGTGAGTCGACCACCGGCGAGGTCGACATGAGCTCGGGGGGTTCACGCGCCCGTGCCCCTGCCCTCGACCGCGGCGCCCTCGACCGCCGCGCCCCCGACCACGCCGCCCCCGGCAGGGCCACCCTCGACCGCACCGCCGCTGTCCGCGACGAGCCGGGCGGTGCGCCGCCGGATCACCAGGCTGATCGTCAGCCCGGCGAGCACGGCGACCACCAGCCCGATCCAGGAGAACCGCTGCAGCCAGCGCTCGGCGACGATGCCGAGCAGGTAGACCGCGAACGTCGTGCCGGCGGCCCAGGTGATCCCGCCCAGGACGTTCGCCGCCAGGAACCGCCGGTAGTGCATGCGCAGCGCCCCGGCCAGCGGCCCGGCGAAGATCCGCAGCAGGGCGACGAACCGGCCGAAGAAGACCGCCAGCACCCCCCAGCGGGCGAACAGCCGCTCGGCGGCGGCGACGTGCGACGGCCCGAAGTGCCGCGGGAAGCGCCGGCCGAGCCGGGCGAACAGCCCCATGCCGTAGCGGTTGCCGATGGCGTAGCCGATCGAGTCGCCGACGACCGCGCCGGTGGTCGCGGCGACGGCGATCCACAGCGGGGAGACGTCCAGCTCGGCGCGCGACGACAGCAGCGCGGCGCTGACCAGCACGATCTCCCCCGGCAGCGGCACGCCGAGGCTCTCGACCCCGACGACCAGACCCACGGTCAGGTACACCACCAACGGCGGGATCGTGATCAGGAAGGCGTCCACCGTCGCGTTCATCGCTCTCCCTCGTTCACCGGTCGGCCCTCCGTTCCCGCAGCGCGGCGCGCCGCACCGCTCCCGTCGGCGTGCGGGGCAGCGCCTCGACGACGTGCACCGCCCGCGGCACGGCGTGCGCCGGGAGCGCCGCCCGCACCCGCCGCTTGAGCTCCTCGCCCAGTCCGAACCCCGGCCGGGCGCCCGCCCGCAGCACGACGAACGCCTCCGGGACCGCGCCGCCGCGCGCCGGCATCCCGACCACCGCGGCGTCGACCACGTCGCGGTGCCGCATCAGCACGGTCTCCACCTCGAACGGCGCCACCCGGTGGCCCGCCCCGACGATCACGTCCCCGGCGCGGGCCGAGAAGCGGTGGCACCCGGCGGCGTCGCGCGCTGCGGTGTCGCCGGTGGCGTACCAGCGGCCCGCCAGCGACGTCGAGACGGGCGGCGCCCCGTCGCCGTGACCGGTGAACCACATCAGCGGGCTGGCCGGCCGGTCGACCGCGAGCCGCCCGACGACCCCCGGGGGCGCCGGCTCGTCCCGGTCGTCGCGCAGCACCGCGAGGCGCCACCCCGGCACCGGGCGCCCGAGCGACCCGGGCGGGCACGTGCCGTCGTCGACCAGCACGGTGCCCAGCTCGGCCTGGGCGTACCGGTCGTGCAGCGCGGCGCCCAGCGTCTCGCGGGCCCAGACGCGCAGGTCCGGCGGCAGCGGCTCCCCCGTCGACGTCACCTGCCGCAGCGCGAGCCCGGCGGGCGGGGCGCCGGCGGCGGCCAGCGCCCGCAGGTGGGCGGGGTTCGCGTGCAGGTGGGTCACGCGGTAGCGGTCGAGCAGCCCCCACCCGGGGACGGGCGTGACCGCCCCCCGGGCCAGCAGCCCGGGCCGGCCGGCGGCGAGCGGGCCCAGCACCGCGGAGTACAGGCCGGTGGCCCACCCCGGGTCGGCGGTGTCCCAGTGGCGGTCGCCGGGCCCGTCCGCGTCGACGCGGCGGGCGGCGGCGAAGGCGGCGAGCGCGCGCACCGGGACCGGCACGGGGCGCGGCGGGCCCGTGGTCCCCGCGGTGTGGGTCTGCACCAGCGCGCCGTCGCCACCGACCGCCACGGGCTCGGGCCCGGCGCCGTCGAGGTAGAGGGCCATCATCGCTTCGAACGACAGCTCCCCGCGCCCGGGTTCCCCGCGCACCACCATCACGCGCCACGGCGGGTCAGCGGGGACGCCCTCGCCCGCGGCGAGCCGGCTGCGCCGGTCCGCGTCCACCACGACGAGCCGGACCCGTGCCACCCGCAGCCGCAGGCCGACGCCCGGGCGGCCCAGCGCCGTCGAGAGCGGGACGAGCACCGCCCCGCGCCGCCACAGGCCCACCAGCACGACGATCAGCTCGACCGACCGGCCCATCAGCACCCCGACCCGGTCCCCCGCGCCGATCCCCAGGTCGGCGAGCCCGGCGGCGAACCGGCCCGACTCGCGGCGCAGCTCCCCGTAGGTGAGGTCGCGCGCGGTGAGGTCGGGCTCGACGACCGTGAACGCCACGTCGCCGGGGGCGTGGTCGTCGCAGAGCAGGCGGGCGGCGCAGGCGTCCGGACCGCCGAAGCGCTCGATCAGCGCCGCGGGCCCTCCGGTCATAGCGCCCATCCTGCCCGTCGGCGGACGACCGGGCGGCGGACGACCCGTCGGCGCGGCCGGGAGCGGGCCCGGGGAGGATGCGGCCGTGCCCGACGCCCCGGTTCCCGCAGCGCCCCACCCGGCCGTCCCGGCGGCGTCCGACGACCTCGCCGCCTTCCTCACGGCGAGCCCCACCCCGTACCACGCCGTCGCCGCGGCCGTGGCGCGGTTGCGGGCCGCCGGGTTCACCGAGCAG
>DASVUG010000181.1:0-6847 GCA_036387155.1 Pseudonocardia sp.
GTCCCCGTCGGCGAGGACCTGCCCGCGCGACGGGATGCCGTGCACGATCTGCTCGTTCACCGACGTGCAGAGCGACGCCGGGTAGCCGTGGTAGCCGAGGAACGACGGCACGCCGCCGCCGTCCCGGATCACCTGCTCGGCGACGGCGTCGAGCTCGCCGGTGCTGACCCCCGGGGCGGCCGTCGCCGCCACGGCGGCCAGCGCCCGGGCGACGAGCCCGCCCGCGGTGCGCATGGCGTCGATCTCACCGGCCGTCTTCAGCTCGATGTCACGACCCCGCCAGCGCGCCAACGCCCCGCGGACCCCGCCGCGCGCCCCCCTCGTCACCGTCCGTCAGACCCGCGCCAGCGCGTCCGCGAGACGCTGCGCGACCTCGTCGACCGAGCCCACGGCGTCCACCGCCACCACGCGGTCGCGGTAGTGGTCGAGCAGGGGGGCGGTCTCGTCGCGGTAGACCTTCTGGCGGTTCCGGATGACGTCCTCGGTGTCGTCGCTGCGACCGCGGCCGAGCAGCCGCTCGACGACGACGTCGTCGGCCACGGTGAACTCGACGACCGCGTCCAGTGCGACGTGCAGCTCGCCCAGCATGGCGTCGAGGGCGTCCGCCTGGGACAGGTTGCGGGGGAAGCCGTCGAGGATGAAGCCCTTGCCGGCGTCCCCCTCGCCGAGCCGGGCCTGGACCATGCGGCAGGTGAGCTCGTCCGGGACGAGGTCGCCCGCGTCCATGTAGCGCTGGGCCTCCACGCCCAGGGGCGTCATCTCCGACAGGTTCGCCCGGAACAGGTCGCCGGTGGAGATGTGCGGCACGTCGAGCCGCTCCGCCAGCTGCACGGCCTGCGTGCCCTTGCCCGCACCCGGCGGACCCACGAGAACCAGTCGCACGATTCCTCCACACCCCTACAACTCGACACTGCCGGGACTCCGCTGGCCGCGGACAGCTCCCTGACGTTAGGGCACCGCGTCTAGCGCAGGAAGCCCTCGTAGTTGCGCTGCATCAGCTGGCTCTCGATCTGCTTCACGGTGTCCAGCCCGACGCCCACCATGATCAGCACGGCGGTGCCGCCGAAGGGGAAGTTCTGGTTCTGCCCGTTGCCGGTGATGCCGAGGAAGAAGTTCGGCAGCACGGCGATGATGCCCAGGTAGAGCGACCCGGGCAGGGTGATGCGGGAGAGCACGAAGTTCAGGTACTCCGCGGTGGGCCGCCCGGGGCGGATGCCGGGGATGAAGCCGCCGAACTTCTTCATCTCGTCGGCCCGCTCGTCCGGGTTGAACGTGATGCCGACGTAGAAGTACGTGAAGAAGATGATCAGCGCGACGTACAGGATGATGTGCAGCCAGTTCGACTGGTCGACCAGGTAGGTCTGGACGAACCGCTGGAAGGCCCCGCCCTCCGTCCCGGTGAGCCGGGAGATCAGGTCGGGCAGGTAGAGCAGCGACGACCCGAAGATCACGGGGATGACGCCGGCCTGGTTGACCTTCAGCGGCAGGTAGGTCGAGGTGCCGCCGTACATGCGACGCCCGACCATGCGCTTGGCGTACTGGACCGGGATGCGCCGCTGCCCCTGCTCGACGAACACGACGCTCGCGATGATGGCCAGCCCGAAGACGCACACGCCGGCGAACACCAGCCCGCCGGAGTTGCTGAGGATGTTGCGGCCCTCGGCGACGATGCGGGCGGCGATCGAGGAGAAGATGAGCAGCGACATGCCGTTGCCGATGCCGCGCTCGGTGACCTGCTCACCCAGCCACATGATCACCGAGGTGCCGGCCGTCATCACGACGACGATGATCGACATGGTGAAGATGCTCGAGTCCGGGATGACCGGCTCGCTGCAGTTGCCGAACAGCTGGCCGCGGTCGGCCAGCGCGACGATACCGGTGGACTGCAGGATGGCCAGGGCGATCGTCAGGTAGCGGGTGTACTGGGTCAGCTTGTTCTGACCCGACTGCCCTTCCTTCTTCAGCTGCTCGAACCGCGGGATGACCACGGTGAGCAGCTGGACGATGATGCTGGCCGTGATGTAGGGCATGATGCCCAGAGCGAAGATCGACAGCTGGAGCAGCGCCCCGCCGGAGAACAGGTTGATCAGCGAGTAGACGCTGGAGTTCTCGCCGCCCTCGACCTGCCGGATGCACTCCTGCACGTTCGGGTACGACACGCCGGGCGACGGGATCGCGGCGCCGAGCCGGTACACCGCCACCATCGCGAGGGTGAAGAGGATCTTCTTCCGGAGGTCCGGCGTGGTCAGGGCCGACCGGAAAGCGCTGAGCACGGACTTCCTCCTGTACTGGTCACCGGGGGCGCACACCCGAGGCGGGCGGCTCCCGGATCCGGCCCGACTCTAACAAGGCCCGGATGGCCGACGGCGCGGGCGGCGTCCCGCGAGGGACGGCCACCCGCGCCGCAGGGTGTCGACGTGGGACCCGGCCGCCGCCCGCCGGTGGCGACGGACGGCCGGGTCCGGCCGCTACAGCTCGGTGACCGAGCCGCCCGCAGCCGCGATCTTGTCGCGGGCGCTGCCGGAGAAGGCGTGGGCGCTGACCGTCAGCGTGACGCCGCGCAGGTCCCCCTCGCCGAGCACCTTGACGAGCTTCTTCGCCCGCACGGCGCCGGCCGCGGCCAGCTCGTCCGGACCGACGGTGCCGCCCTCGGGGAACAGCCGCGCCAGGTCGCCCACGTTCACGACCTGGTACTCCACCCGGAAGCGGTTGCGGAAGCCCTTCAGCTTGGGCAGCCGCATGTGCAGCGGCATCTGCCCGCCCTCGAAGCCGGCGGGGACGTTCTTGCGCGCGCCCGTGCCCTTGGTGCCCCGGCCGGCGGTCTTGCCGCCCTTGCCGCCCTCACCACGACCGACGCGGGTCTTCGCGGTCTTGGCGCCGGGCGCGGGCCGCAGGTCGTGAAGCTTGATCGGCATCTAGCGCACCTCCTCCACGGTCACGAGGTGCCGGACCGTGTTGATCATGCCGCGGATCTGCGGGGTGTCGTCCCGCTCCACGGACTGGCGGATCTTGCGCAGCCCGAGGGACAGCAGCGTCGCCCGCTGGTTCTGCTTGCCGCCGATGGAGCTGCGGACCTGGGTGATCCTCAAAGTGGCCATCGCGGCGGTCACCTCGCACCCTGCGCGGCCGCGGCGCGGTCGCGCAGCATCTTGGCCGGGGCGACGTCCTCGAGCGGCAGGCCGCGGCGCGCCGCGACCTCCTCGGGCCGCTGGATCTGCTTCAGCGCGGCCACCGTGGCGTGCACGATGTTGATCGCGTTGTCGCTGCCGAGGGACTTGCTCAGCACGTCGTGGATGCCGGCGCACTCCAGCACGGCGCGCACCGGGCCGCCGGCGATGACGCCGGTACCGGGGCTGGCCGGACGCAGCATGACCACGCCCGCGGCCGCCTCGCCCTGCACGCGGTGCACGATCGTGCCGCCGATGCGGGGGACGCGGAAGAAGTTCTTCTTCGCCTCCTCCACGCCCTTGGCGATCGCGGCCGGCACCTCCTTGGCCTTGCCGTAGCCGACGCCCACGAGGCCGTCGCCGTCACCGACGATCATCAGCGCGGTGAAGCTGAAGCGCCGGCCGCCCTTGACGACCTTGGCGACGCGGTTGATCGTCACCAGGCGCTCGATGTACGGGGTCTTGTCCTGGGCCGCCCCGCCACGGCCCCCGTCGCGGCGGTCCCGGCGGTCGCGGTTGTCACCGCTGCCGCCCGCGGGACCCCCGCCGTCACGCCGTGTACGTCCCGGCATCAGACGTTCCCTTCCGTGTACTCGTGGATCATCAGAACTCCAGGCCGCCCTCGCGGGCGGCGTCGGCCAGCGCCGCGACCCGGCCGTGGTAGACGTAGCCACCCCGGTCGAACACGACGGCGCTGATCCCGGCCTCGCGGGCGCGGGCGGCGAGCAGCTCGCCGACCTTCGCCGCCTTGGCCTTCTTGTCGCCCGACAGCGCGCGGACGTCGGCCTCGAGCGTCGAGGCCGCGGCGAGCGTGTGGCCCGCGACGTCGTCGACGAGCTGGGCCACCATGTGGCGCGCGCTGCGGTTGACCACCAGGCGCGGGCGCACCGGCGTGCCGGCGACCTTCTTGCGCAGGCGGGCGTGCCGACGGGCGCGCGAGCGGCGGCGCTCCAGCGACACGCGCGAGGCGGTGCGCTTCTTCGCGTTCGCGGAGGGGGTCGACTGCGTGGAACTGGTCTGGGCCATCACTTACCCGTCTTCCCGACCTTGCGGCGGACGTTCTCGCCCGCGTACCGCACGCCCTTGCCCTTGTACGGCTCGGGCTTGCGGAGCTTGCGGATGTTCGCGGCCGTCTCGCCGACCAGCTGCTTGTCGATGCCCGCGACCGAGAACCGCGTGGGGGTCTCGACCGCGAACGTGATGCCGGCGGGCGGCTCGACGACGACCGGGTGGCTGAAGCCGAGCGCGAACTCGAGGTTGGAGCCCCGGAGCGCGACGCGGTAACCGACGCCGACGATCTCCAGGCGCTTCTCGTAGCCGGCGGTCACGCCGGTGACCAGGTTGGCCACCAGCGAGCGCGACAGGCCGTGCATGGCCTTGCTGCGGCGCTCGTCGTCCGGGCGGCCGAGCTGGACGGTGCCGTCGTCGGCGCGCTCGACCGTGATCGGCTCGACGACGGTGTGCGACAGGGTGCCCTTGGGCCCCTTGACCGTCACCGTGCGGCCGTCGATGGTCACGTCCACCCCGGACGGCACGGTGATCGGAAGCTTCCCGATGCGGGACATCTGCTACCTCCTCACCACACGTAGGCGAGGACTTCCCCGCCCACGCCGTTCTTGTTCGCCTGCCGGTCGGTCAGCAGGCCCTGCGACGTCGAGATGATCGCGACGCCCAGGCCGCCGAGCACGCGCGGCAGATTGGTGGACTTGGCGTACACCCGCAGGCCGGGCTTGGACACCCGGCGCAGGCCCGCGATGCTGCGCTCGCGGTTGCGCCCGTACTTCAGCTCGACCACCAGGGACTTGCCGACCTCGGCGTCCTCGGTGCGGTGTCCGGCGATGTAGCCCTCGCGCTGCAGGATCTCCGCGATCGAGACCTTCAGCTTCGAGTGGGGCATCACGACCTGGTCGTGGTAGGCCGAGTTCGCGTTCCGGAGCCGCGTGAGCATGTCCGCGATCGGATCGGTCATCGTCATGTGACGTGGTCTTCTCTCCCGCCCCGGTTCCCCGGTGACGACCGGGGCCTGTGGCGATCAGGGGTGGAACCGGTGCGGGGCGGCCGGCCCGGGGTGCGGGCCGGTCGCGTCGCGTCCTGGTCGGTGATGGTTACCAGCTGCTCTTGCTGACGCCCGGCAGCTCGCCGCGGTGCGCCATCTCGCGCACGCAGATGCGGCAGAGGCCGAACTTGCGCAGCACGGCACGGGGCCGGCCGCACTTCTGGCAACGGGTGTAGCCGCGGACCTTGAACTTCGGCGTGGCCGCGGCCTTGATGACGAGCGCCTTCTTGGCCATATCACGCTTCCTTGAAGGGGAATCCGAGCCTGCGGAGCAGCGCGCGGCCTTCCTCGTCCGTGGTCGCCGTGGTGACGACGGTGATGTCCATGCCGCGCGGGCGGTCGATGCTGTCCGGGTCGATCTCGTGGAACATCGACTGCTCGTTCAGCCCGAACGTGTAGTTGCCCCGGCCGTCGAACTGGTTCGGCGACAGGCCGCGGAAGTCGCGGATGCGGGGCAGCGCGATCGTCAGCAGCCGGTCGAGGAACTCCCACATGCGGTCCCCGCGCAGGGTGACCTTGGCGCCGATCGGCATGCCCTCGCGCAGCTTGAACTGCGCGATCGACTTGGTCGCCCGGCGGACCTGCGGCTTCTGGCCGGTGATGGTGGCCAGGTCGCGGACCGCGCCGTCGATCAGCTTCGCGTCGCGGGCGGCGTCGCCGACGCCCATGTTGACGACGATCTTCGTGACGCCGGGGATCTGCATGACGTTGCCGTAGCCGAACTGCTCGGTCAGCCCGCCGCGGATCTCGTCGCGGTAGCGCTGCTTGAGCCGCGGCACGGCCCGCTCGGCCGGAGCGGTGGACGTGGTGGGTGCGGTCATCTCACAGCTCCTTGCCGGTGCGCCGGGAGATCCGAACGCGCTTGCCGTCGTCCGTGGTCTTCTTGCCCACGCGCGCCGGCTTGCCGTCGGCGTCGATCACCATCACGTTGGAGACGTGGATCGGCGCCTCCTGGGTGACGATGCCGCCCGACTGGGCCCCGCGCTGGGTCTGCGTGACCCGGGTGTGCTTCTTGATCCGGTTCACGCCCTCGACCAGCACGCGGTCCCGCGCCGGGTAGGCCTGGATGACCTTGCCCCGGGCGCCCTTGTCCTTGCCGGCGATCACGAGGACCGTGTCGCCCTTCTTGATCTTCATGGTCTACAGCACCTCCGGCGCGAGGGAGATGATCTTCATGAACCGCTTGTCGCGGAGCTCGCGACCGACCGGCCCGAAGATGCGCGTCCCCCGCGGCTCGCCGTCCGGCTTGATGAGGACGGCCGCGTTCTCGTCGAACCGGATGTACGAGCCGTCCGGCCGGCGCTTCTCCTTGACGGTGCGGACGATGACGGCCTTGACGACGTCACCGCGCTTCACCCCGGCGCCCGGGATGGCCTCCTTCACCGTCGCGACGATGATGTCGCCGATCCCGGCGTAGCGCCGCGACGAGCCGCCCAGCACCCGGATGCACAGGATCTCCCTGGCACCGGTGTTGTCGGCGACGCGCAGCCGCGACTCCTGCTGGATCACTTCGCCTTCTCCAGGATCTCGACCAGCCGCCAGCGCTTCGTCGCCGACAGCGGCCGCGTCTCCATCAGGCGGACCCGGTCGCCGACGCCGGCCGTGTTGGCCTCGTCGTGCGCCT
>DASVUG010000182.1:0-8680 GCA_036387155.1 Pseudonocardia sp.
CCGTGGCCCACGAGCTCGGCGGGCTGGTCGTCGGCGCCGACGAGGGTGGAGTGGGCCATCACGATCTGCACCAGCGGGGCGCCGGGCCCGATCGGCCGGACCGGCCTCGGGTCCGGCCCGCCGAAGCTGCTCCCCCCGGCGACGGGGGCGTCGTCACGGCGGATGCCCCCGGCAGCGGTGCGGTGGCCGGCGTCGTCGGCGCCGGTGCCGGTGCCGGTGCCGGTGCCGGTGCCGTCGGTAGCGGTGCCGGTGCCCGGGCCGTCGGTGCCCGGGCCGTCGGTGCCCGGGCCGTCGGTGCCGGTGCCGTCGGTGCCCGGGCCGTCGGTGCTGGTGGTGGTGCCGGTGCCGTCGGTGCCGGTGCGGGCGGCGGGCTCCTCGTCGTCCCCGACGAAGGTGACCGCGGTGGGCAGCCGGCCGTTCAGGAGCTCGGCGAGCAGGTCCGCCCGGCGCTCGTCCATGCTGCGCGGGTCGTCCCCGAGGCCGCGGGCGAGGCGGGTGAGCCAGGCGTAGGCCCCGGCGGCGTCCGTGGCGGTGAGCAGCGCCCACAGCGAGGCCATGCCGTCGCTCTCCTGCTGGACGTGCACCCGCCGGTCCTTCCGGGCAGCCCGGTGCCGCGCGGCGGCACCCTCCGGGTCGACGGCGATGACCGCGCGGGCCAGCGCGCTGCGCAGCTGGGCCAGGCTCTGCGGCGGCGCCCGCGGCAGCACCCGCGCCTCCACCGCCGCCGCCAGCTCGTCCGGCAGCACCGCCGTGGCCTCGTCGACCGCCCGCGCCTTGGCGGTGTCGATCAGGCCCTCCTCCCACAGCCGGTGCGTCCCCGTCAGGACCGACAGCAGCCGGCACGCCGTCCCGATCCGCCCCGCCGCCGTGCCCCGCGCCAGCTTCAGCGCGACCCCGACCTCGTCGGGCGCGAACCGGCTCCCGACCGACACCCCGTCCGCGTCCGGCACCGGATCCGGGGGCCGCCGCCGCACGAGCTCCGCGAGCAGCCGCGCCTGCCGCGCGGCCGCCCAGGACGCGACCCGGTCGAACCCGACGACCGCCTCGATCAGCGACTCGTCCGACAGCTCCGCCTCGTCCGCCGTCCCGCGGTCGAGCTCCAGCGCCAGCCGGCCCGAGGGCGAGCAGGCGCCGTAGGCGGGCACCGGCTCCTCGAGGTGGCCCGCAGCCCACGGAGAACCGGACTCCGCCGCGCCGTCGAGCCACTCGGGCACCCGGTCCGGTACCCATGCGGGCACGTCGCCCAGGACCATCTCGGCCTCGGCGAACAGCCGCTCGAGCGCCTCGTCGGACAGCGGCCCGCCGACCTCCGACCCGAGCCCGCCGTCGCACAGCCACGCCGACGTGGCGACGGGGGGAGGCGACAATTCGAACATGTGTTCGATTCTAGCAGTCGCCTCGGGTCGAGTGCGCCGAATCCGCCGAACCGGCGCAACTTGCTGAACAGCGGGACGTCATACCGCAAGCGCGTCGTCAGGTGCTCGAACCGTCGGTGTACGGGCAGGCGTGGGCGGACGATGGTGGGTTCCGCGACCGGTGGAACGAGGGTGGGGGGACGGCGTGGCGCGGTACTGCTTCCAGTTGCAGGTACGGCCCGACCGGATCGAGGAGTACCGGGAGCGGCACCGGGCCGTCTGGCCCGAGATGCTGCGGGCACTGCGCGACACCGGCTGGCGCAACTACTCGCTGTTCCTGCGCCCCGACGGCCTGCTCATCGGCTACGTGGAGGCCGACGACCTCGCCGCCGCGCAGGCCGGGATGGCGGCGACGGCGGTGAACGCGCGGTGGCAGGCGGAGATGGCGCCGTTCTTCGTCGACCTCGACGGCCGGCCGGACGAGGGGTTCGTGCTGCTGGAGGAGGTGTTCCACCTGGAGGACCAGCTCGCCGGCCCCGACTGAACCGATCTTGAGAAAGGGGCGTCGTTTCGTACGAAAGCGGAGCGCTTTCGTTTCCTGCGACTTCGTTGACGCACGTGGTCGGTGCGGTTAGCTTCCCTCGCACGAGGTGACGCGGCTCACCTCTCGCGACGGAGCGGAGGTGGGCACGTGGCCTCGCTCGACGAGTTCTCCCGCGAGCAGGTCATCCTCGCCGCCCTGCGCACCGACGGCCGGGTGGCCGTCAACGACCTCGCGGCGCGGTTCTCGGTGTCGTCGGTGACGGTCCGCAAGGACCTCGACGCGCTGGAGCGCCGCTCGCTGCTGCGGCGGGTCCGCGGCGGCGCGGTGAGCCTCGGGGTGAGCGACGACGGGTCGTTCGAGGCCCGGTACGGCGACTCCCGCGACCGCAAGCAGGCGATCGCCCGCGCCGCGGCGGCCGCGGTCGACGACGGCGACGTGATCGCGCTCGACGCGTCGACCAGCGCGTTCTACCTGGCCCAGGAGATCCTCGACCGGCGCGGCCTGATGGTGGTGACCAACGGGCTGCGGCTGGCGATGCTGCTGATGGAGCAGTCGTCGGCGCGGGTGCTCGTGCTCGGCGGGACGCTGCGGCGCTCGAACGGCTCCCTGGTCGGCCCGATCGGCGACGTGCTGTCGAGCCGGGGCCGCGTCGCCCGGGGGTTCTTCGGCATCGGCGGGCTCTCGCCGGTGCACGGGCTGCTGGACATCGCGGCCGAGGAGGCCCAGACCAAGCAGGCGCTGGCCGCCGCGTGCGACGAGGTGCACGGCCTGTTCGACTCGACCAAGATCACCGGGTTCGGGCTGCACCCGTTCGCCCCCGCGCACCGCGTCACCGGGCTGTGGACCGACGACGAGGCGCCGGCGGAGTTCGTGGCCGAGTGGCGCGGCCGCGGGGTCGCGGTGCACACCGCCCCCTTCCGACATCGCGGCGCGGAGGTCGTGCCGCTCGCCCCCGCGGCGGGCCACGGCTGACCGCCGCCGCCCGTCCCCCCGACCGACGAACCCCCCAGAGACGAAGGAGTCCTCATGCGCCCTGCGCGGAAACTGACCGCCCTGATGGCGGTCGCCGCCGCCGCGTCGATCGCCCTCACCGGTTGCACGAAGAAGAACGAGGAACCGGCGGCGGCGCCGTCCGCCGGCGGCGGTGCCTCGGCGGCGGCGAGCACGATCAAGGTCGCGTTCGTGCCGAAGCTGCAGGGCATCCCCTACTTCGAGGCGATGAACGCCGGGGGCAAGAAGGCCGCGGCCGAGCTCGGCAACGTCGAGTGGCTCTACCAGGGCCCGACCACCGCCGACGCCGCCGCGCAGGCCGACATCGTGCGCTCCTACATCCAGCAGAAGGTCAGCACGCTGATCGTCGCGCCGAACGACCCCGACTCCATGGCCCCGCTGCTGCAGCAGGCCCAGCAGGCCGGGATCAAGGTCGCGACCGCCGACACCGACGCGCCCAACTCCGTGCGCGAGGCGTTCGTCAACCAGGCCACGACCGAGGGCATCGGCCAGGCCATCACCGACTCCCTGCTCACGGCCATGGGCGGCAAGGGCAAGTACGCCATCGTCTCCTGCGGCCAGACCGCCGAGAACCTCAACTCCTGGATCAAGGTCCAGAAGGAGTACACGGCGCAGAAGTACCCGGACGCCCAGATCGTCGACGTCGTCTACGCCGGGGAGGACCAGGCCAAGGCGACGCAGATGGCGACGGACCTGATGAACGCCCACCCCGACCTCACCGGCCTCGTCGGCGAGTGCACGTCGTCGGCGCCGGGCGTGGCCCAGGCCGTCCAGGACGCCAACAAGATCGGCAAGGTGTTCACCGTCGGGCTCGGCACGCCCCAGTCGATGAAGCCCTACCTGGACAACGGCTCGTCGTCGACGGCGATCCTGTGGAACGTCGAGAACCTCGGCTACCTCACGGCGTGGGCCGGCGCCCAGCTCGCGCAGGGCAAGCCGTTCGCCCCGTCCAACGACGTCAGCCCGGACCTGTCGGGCATCAAGTACGACGCGTCGACCAAGACGCTGCTGCTCGGCCCGCCCCTGGCGATCACCAAGGACAACGCGGACCAGTTCAGCTACTAGCCGCGCCGCGGGGCCGGCGGTGCACCCGCCGGCCCCGTCCCGGGACGGAGACCCGATGAACCAACCCTCGACGGCGGCGGCCCCGGCAGCACCGGAGCCCGCACCGGACGTCCCGACCGGCCCGCCCCGCGTGCTGCTCACCGGCATCGCCAAGCGCTTCGGCGCCGTGCGGGCGATCCGCCACGGGGACATGGCGGTGCACGCCGGGCGCGTGCACGCGCTGGTGGGCGAGAACGGCGCCGGCAAGTCCACGATGATCAAGATCCTGTCCGGGGTGGAGGCCGCGGACGCCGGGTCGATCAGCTTCGAGGGCCGGCCGGTGACCATCGGGTCGACCGGCGACGCCATGGCGCTGGGGATCGCGACGGTCTACCAGGAGCCGCAGCTGTTCGCGGAGCTGACCGTCGCGGAGAACATCTTCACCGGGCGCGAGATCCGCCGCGGGGGCCGCGTGGCCTGGGCCGAGCAGAACACCCGGGTCGTCGAGCTGCTCGAGCTGCTCGGCCTGCCCGGCCACTACGCCACCGTGCCGGTCGGCACCCTGTCCATCGCGGAGCAGCAGCAGGTCTCCATCGCGAAGGCCCTGGCGGGGGAGGCCACCGTCCTGATCCTCGACGAGCCGTCGGCGATCCTCACCGACGCCGAGATCGACGTGCTGTTCACCGTCGTCCGCCGGCTGACCGCCGCCGGGGTGGCCGTCGTCTACATCTCCCACCGCCTCGACGAGCTGTTCCGCATCGCCGACGAGGTCACGGTGATGCGCGACGGCGAGACGATCGGCACGTACCCGATCGGGGAGCTGAGCGTCCGCCGGGTCGCGGAGCTGATGGTCGGCGGGATCCTGTCCGACGAGCGCCCGCAGCGGCAGGTCCCCGACGGGCCGCCGGTGCTCGAGCTCGACGGGCTGGGCCGGGCGGGGAAGTTCGAGGACGTGCACGTCGCGGTGCGCCGCGGGGAGATCGTCGCGCTGTACGGGCTCGTCGGCTCCGGTGTCTCGGAGATCGCCGCCTGCGTGTACGGCATCGACCGCGCGACGAGCGGGGAGATGCGGCTGAACGGGGAGCGGATCGCGCCGCGCTCGCCCGAGGAGGCCCAGGCCCGCGGCATCGCCCTGCTGCCGGCCAACCGCAAGCTCGAGGGCATGTTCGGCTTCCAGTCGATCGCCTTCAACATCTCCGCCGGGCACCTCAAGCTGCTGTCGCGCTTCGGCACCTGGGTGGACCGGGCCCGCGAGCGGACGGTCGCGACCGACCTGATCCGGCGGCTGGCCGTGCGGACCCCGCACGAGCGCCAGCCGATCAGCGCGATGTCGGGCGGCAACGCCCAGAAGGTGGTCCTCGCCCGCCAGCTCGTCGAGCGGCCCGAGGTCCTGGTGCTGGCCGAGCCCACGCAGGGCGTGGACGTCGGCGCCAAGGAGGAGATCCACCGCATCATCACCGAGCTGGCCGACAGCGGCACCGCGGTGCTGGTCGTGACCTCGGACCTGCCCGAGGCCCTGCGCATCGCGGACCGGCTGCAGGTGGTGCGCGGCGGGACCACGACGGTGGAGTTCGGCCCGGACGCCACGCAGGTCGACGTGCTCGCCGCCGCCGCGGGCGCGGTCGACACCCCCGGCGGGGACGCCGTCGACACCACCGCCGCGGAGCAGCCCGACGACGGGAAGCGCCCCGCGGGGTCGGGCGCGACCCCGGAGGAGGTCCGATGACCGCCACGCTGAGCCCGCCCTCGGGCGCGTCCGCGCCGCCGACCCGCCGCGCGCGCGTCCTGCCCGCACCGGTGACCGGCCAGGAGCTGGTGCTGGTCGGCGTGATCGCGGTGATCTGGACGGGGCTGGCGCTCGCCACGCCGGCCTTCCTGACCGGCGGCTCCATCCGGCCGCTGCTCGTGGCGACGGCCCCGATCGCGCTGGTCGGCGTGGGCATGACGATCGTCATCATCACCGGCGGGATCGACGTCTCCGTCGGTGGCGCGATCATGGTGTGCTCGGTGCTGACGGCCAAGCAGCTCGTCGCGGACACCGGGCTGGTCCCGGCGGTGCTGCTGTCGGTCGCCGTCGGCGGGGTGCTCGGCCTGGTCAACGGCGTGCTGATCGCCTACGGCCGGGTGCACGCCATCATCATCACGTTCGGCACGGCGAACCTGTTCCTGTTCCTCGGCCTGCAGCTGTTCGGCTCGGCCACCGTGAACGGCATCCCGCAGACGTTCGGCATCTTCGGCCGCGGCGCCGCGGGGCAGACCCTCGGCGTCCCGAACGCGTTCCTGCTGACGGCGCTGATCACGGCGGCGGCGTGGTGGTACCTGCGGCACACCGCGGGCGGGCGGCACTTCTACGCGATCGGCGGCGACCCGCACGCGGCGCGGCTGGCCGGGGTGCGGGTGCAGCGGCGGGTGCTGCTGGCGTACCTGGTGACGGGCCTGCTCGTCGGGCTGGCGTCGTGCTTCGTCATCGCCCAGGGCACCTCGACGCTGGACCAGTCGGTCGGCACCGGCAAGGAGCTCGCCGTGATCGCCGCCGTCGTCATCGGCGGCACCTCGATCATGGGTGGCCGCGGCTCGGTGCTCGGCACGTTCCTCGGCGCCCTGCTGGTGCAGTCGGTGACGTCGGGGGTGACGCAGCTCGGGTGGCGATCACAGCTGTCGGACCTGTTCGTCGGGATCTTCATCATCGTCGCGGTGGGCACGGACCTGCTGCGGGAACGGACCCGGAGGAACCGATGACGACGACCGCACCTCCGCCGCCCGCCGCCGCGCCGGAGCGCGAGAAGAGCGAGGGTGCCGGCGCGAAGGTCCTGCGCGCCCTGCTCACCCAGCGCATCGCGCTGCTCGCCGTGCTCGTCGTCGTGGTGGTGGTCTGGTTCTTCGTCCTCGACGCCGGGGGCTACCTGACCGCCGCCTACGACTTCGACTACATGTCCGCCTCGCTGATCAACGCCGTGCCGCTGGCGATGCTGGGGCTGGCCGAGCTGCTGGTGATCCTGTCCGGGCGCGGCGGGATCGACCTGTCGGTCGGGGCGATCGTCTCGCTGGCCGGCATGGTGTTCGGCTTCGCCTACGGGCAGTGGGGCTGGTCGCTGCCGGCGGCGATCCTGCTCACGGCGGCGTTCGGGGCGCTGTGCGGCGCGCTCAACGGCTTCCTCGTCGCCTACGTCGGGTTCCCCGCGCTGATCGCGACGCTGGCGACGTTCTACGCGTTCAAGTCCCTCGCGATCGTGGTGAACAACCAGAGCCCGATCAGCACCCCGCCGATCCAGCAGCTGTTCTCGATCACCAGCTCGGTCGAGCTGCCGCTGTTCGGGCAGTACGTCCCGGACGTGCCGCTGGGGCTGTTCACCTTCCTGCTGCCGACCGCGCTCGTGGTCTGGCTGCTGCTGGCCCGCACCACGTACGGCCGGCGGCTCTACGCCGTCGGCACGAACGACGTCGCCGGGCGCTGGTCCGGCATCCCCGTCCGCGGCACCCGGTTCAAGGCCTACGTCTACGCCGGGCTGATCTCGGGGCTGGTGGCGGTGGTGACGGTCGCGCAGTTCGCCTCGGCCCGCCCCGACGCCGGCGTCTCCGGCAACGGCATGGCCCTGCCCGCGATCACGATCGCGGTGCTCGGCGGGGTCGCGATCACCGGCGGCATCGGCCGGGTGGCCGGGGTGGTGCTGGCGACGCTGCTGGTCGTCTGGCTCAACGCCGGGATCCTGCTCGCCTTCGTCGGCAACGAGGGGTCGCAGTACCAGCTGCTGGCGCTGGGCAGCGTCCTGATCTTCGCCGCCCTGCTCAACGGCCTGACCACCCGCCGCTACGGCGGAACCCGCTAGGAGGGGTACCCGATGACGCTCTCCACCGACGCGCTCGCCGGCCTGGACGACTTCACCATCGAGGTCCCGAGCTGGGCCTACGGCAACTCCGGCACCCGGTTCAAGGTGTTCACCACCCCGGGGACACCGCGGACGCCGTTCGAGAAGATCGCCGACGCGGCGCAGGTCCACGCCGTGACCGGGCTCGCCCCGCGGGTGTCGCTGCACATCCCGTGGGACCGGGTGGACGACTTCGGGGCGCTCGCCACCCACGCCAAGGAGTTGGGGGTGGCCATCGGGGGGATCAACTCCAACGTCTTCCAGGACGAGGACTACAAGCTCGGGTCGCTGACCCACTCCGACGACCGGATCCGGGCCAAGGCCGTCGCCCACCACCTGGAGTGCGTCGCGGTGATGCGCGAGACCGGGTCGCGGGACCTCAAGATCTGGCTGCCCGACGGGCTCAACTACGCCGGCCAGGCCGACCTGCGCGGGCGCCAGGAGCGGCTGGCCGACTCGCTGGCGCAGATCTACGCCGCCCTGGACGACGACCAGCGGCTGCTGCTGGAGTACAAGTTCTTCGAGCCCTACTTCTACGCGATGGACGTCCCCGACTGGGGCACGTCGCTGCTGCACTGCCAGGCGCTCGGGCCCCGCGCGCAGGTCGTCCTGGACACCGGCCACCACGCGCCGGGCACGAACATCGAGTTCATCGTCATGCAGCTGCTGCGGGTCGGGAAGCTGGGGGCGTTCGACTTCAACTCCCGCTACTACGCCGACGACGACCTGATCGTCGGCTCGGCGGACCCGTTCCAGCTGTTCCGGATCCTCGACCAGATCGTCGCGGTCGACGCGCACCTCCCCGCGTCGGGGGTGAACTTCATGCTCGACCAGTGCCACAACATCGAGGAGAAGATCCC
>DASVUG010000183.1:0-9914 GCA_036387155.1 Pseudonocardia sp.
ACCACGCAGAAGAAGGCCGCGTTCACCACCCTGGCCGGCCAGATGGGCGACCGCTACGCCTACTTCCAGGGCAAGGCGGGCAGCCGGGTCGGCGTCGGGGTGCTCGCGGTCGTCCAGGCGGCGTGCATCGCGCTGTTCCAGCTGCTCAGCAAGGTGCTGGTGCTGACGGCCCTGCTGGTGCTGCGGCTGATGGTGATGACGGCGCCGGCCGTCGCGGTGGTCGCGATCCTCAAGCCCGACATCCTGCCGGCGCTGCTGCGCGTGGCCGGGGCGGCGATCGTCAACACGATCGTCGTGGGCGCGCTGGCCGGCCTGCACGCGCTGCTGGTCGTCACGCTCTTCCGGCCGGGGGCCGGCATCGACCCGTGGCTCGCGCTGCTGGTCACCGGTGTGGTCACGGTGGTGCTGTGGGCGGTCGCGCGCCCGTTCCGCCGGCTCGTGTCGATGGTGTCGCTGACGAACGAGCAGTTCGGCGGCATCGTGCCGGGCGCCGGGACCGGGCCGATGTCGCGGGTCTGGCGGCGGGTGCGGGGCGCGTCGGACGACGACGACCGCCAGTCCCGCTGGTGGGACGAGCGCCGGGCCGCGGCGTCGGGCTTCGCGGGCTACGAGGCCGCCCGGCCCGAGGCGGAGGTGGGAAGCGTCGCGGCGTGGCCGGCCGGCGCGCGGACCGCCCGCCGGCGCACGGAGGCCGACGGCGCGGGCTACGCGGCCATCCCGGCGGCCCGCCGGGCGGCGCTGCCCGCCGGGGCGGGCGGTGTCGGGACGGCGTCGGGCGGGCCGCGGTGGGCGGACCCGGGCGAGGTCGACGACCGCGCGATCTACCGGCGACCGGACGCCGTCCCGCTGCGCCCCGGCGGTGCGCGCCCGGTGACGCCCGAGATCGTCGAGGGCGTGCCCGTCTACCGGATCTACCGGCCCGGGCGCACCCGGCCGGCGTACTCCGGCCGCGGCGAGTAGGCGGGTCCGATGCCCGTCCGCACCCCGAGGGGCCGCTCGGCCGCGTACCGGTTCCTGTGGCAGTGGCCGCTGCGCTCACCGGCGCGGCTGGGCCTGTGCGCGGTGCTGGTCGTCGCCGCCGTGGTCGGCGCCGTCACCGGCATCGGGGCGCTCCGCGGCCCCCGTCCGGAGGGCTCGGTCGCCGCGCCCTCCGCGTCCGCGCCGCCCCTGACGGCGGCCCCGCGGACCGGGGCCCCGGCGACGATCACGCCGACGGTGCTGCCGCCCGT
Organism: Pseudonocardia sp.; assembly: GCA_036387155.1. Taxonomy (GTDB): domain Bacteria; phylum Actinomycetota; class Actinomycetes; order Mycobacteriales; family Pseudonocardiaceae; genus Pseudonocardia. The sequence continues at coordinate 1,230 of DASVUG010000183.1, forward strand.
CCCTCGGCTCAGCCCGAGCAACCTGCCGGTCGGCGCGGCGCCCTCGCCGGCGCTCGCGGTCGCCGCGCGCTGGGCGGCGGCCTGGGTGGACCACCCGCAGGGCACCACGCCGCAGCAGTGGGTGGACGGCCTGCGGCCCTTCACCACGGACGAGTACCTGGGCGTGCTCAACGGGGTGGACCCGGCGAACGTGCCGGCGTCGCGGGTGGTGGGTGAACCGCGGGCGGTGCGCGTGGCCGAGCGGTCGGTGCAGGTGGAGGTGCCCACGAACACGCTGACGCTGCGGGTGCTGGTCGTCGCCACCGAGGACGGGTGGCGGGTCGCCGGCTACGAGAAGGGCTAGGGGCGGCCGTGAGGATGCTGCGCCCGCTGCGCCTGCTCGTCCCCTTCATCGCCGTCGGGGCCGCACTGGTCGTCTTCCTCGTGTTCGGGCTGCTGGCCTACCTGGGCGGCACCGGCGGGATCGTGTCGGCGCCGGGGATCTGCGACGCGGGCCTGCGCTCGGCGAGCCGGGCGGGGGGCGGTGACACCGTCGCGACCCTCACCGACGAGCAGCGGCAGAACGCCACGACGATCATCCGGGTGGCGAAGGACCGCGGCACGCCGCCGCGGGCCTGGCTGGTGGCCCTGGCGACCGCGAAGCAGGAGTCCGACCTGCGCAACATCCCCTACGGCGACCGCGACTCCCTGGGCCTGTTCCAGCAGCGGCCCTCCCAGGGCTGGGGAACCCCCGCCCAGGTCACCGACCCGGTGTACAGCACGAGCATCTTCCTCGACCGGCTGCTGGCGGTCCCCGGCTGGGAGCGGCTGCCCGTGACCGTCGCCGCGCAGACCGTCCAGCGCTCGGCGTTCCCCGACGCCTACGCCAAGTGGGAGGGCCTGGCCGCCGCGCTGATCAACCGGCTGGCCGGGGTGGCCGACCCGGCCGGGTGCGGCCCGGACAGCGCGACGCTGCCCGCCGGCGTGGCGGGGTCGGCCATCCGGTTCGCGCTCGGCGAGGTCGGCAAGCCCTACGTCTGGGGCGCCACGGGCCCGAACACCTACGACTGCTCGGGGCTGATCCTGCGCGCCTTCCAGGCCGCGGGGATCGACCTGCCGCGGGTGTCGCGCGAGCAGTTCACGGCGGGCGGGCACGTGCCCGTCGCCCAGGCCCAACCCGGTGACCTGCTCTTCTACGCCACCGACCCCCAGGACCCGGCCACGATCCACCACGTGATGCTGTACATGGGCGACGACCGGATGGTCGAGGCGCCCTACAGCGGCGAGGCCGTGCGCGTCCGGCCCGTGCCGTGGAACTACGGCGAGCTGGTCCCGCTCGCCACGCGCCCGGGCACCACGCCCAACGTCGGTTCCCCCGTCTGACGCCCGCGCCCGCTCCCTGAGCCGGTCTCAGTCCGGCCGGGGCACGCTGGGGCAGCATGAGCGCCCACGAGACGCACCGCGCCGGTCCGGCCGCGCCGCGCGCCCGGCCGGTGCCCCGATGAGCGCCGGGGTCGTCGCCGAGCCGCCGCCGGCGGGCGCGCCGGGCCTCCGGGGCCGGACGGGGCTCGCGGCCGGTCGCCGACGGCCCGCCACCGTGACGGAGATCGCCGAGGCGGCGGCCCTGGGCAACCTGGCGGCGGCCATGGCGGTGCTCACCCGGCTGGTCCCGGCCCAGGGGGTGGGCGTCCTGCTGGTCGCCTTCCCCCTGGCCGTCCTGGCCCACCGTCGCCGGGCCCGGGTGTCGGCGATCGGGGTGACGACGGCGGCCACCGTGGCCTTCCTCGGCGGCGGGCTCGGCACGGCCGCGTCCGCCGCTACGGCCGGCGCGCTGGGGGCGGTGATCGGGATCGGCGCGCGGAGGGGGTGGTCGCCGCCGAGGACGGCGGGCACGGGGGTGCTGGTGCTCGGTGTCCCCAGTGCGCTCGCGGCAGTGAGCATGCTCTGGGTACTGGCGGACCTGCGTGGGCTGATGCTGGCCCAGATCACCAACTCCTGGTCGGGCACCCGGCGCCTCGGCGAGGCCGTCGGCCTGCCCCGCGCCGTCCTCGACGCGGGGCAGGACGTCGTCGCGTTCGCCGTCGCCCGGTGGTGGCTGCTGCTCCCGATGCTGGTGCTCGTGGCGGTGCTGGTCACGGCCCTCCTGACGACCCTGGCGCTGCGCGCGCCGCTGCGCCGCGTCCAGCCGCTGCTGCCCCGCGCCACCGCGCGGGACCTCGCCGAGCCGAGCGGCCCCGGCACGGTCGTCGCCCCGCTGCCGGTGCGGCTGTCCGGGGTCGGGATGCGCTACGAGGGGGCCCCGGCGCCGGCGCTCGCCGGGGTCGACCTGTCGCTGGACCGGGGGCGCTTCCTCGCCGTGACCGGGCCGAACGGGGCGGGCAAGTCCACCCTGGGGCGGGTCCTGGCCGGTCAGCCGCCGACCGAGGGGACCGTGGACCGTCCCGGGTCGACCGGGCTCGGCCTGCCCGGGGGCACCGGGGTGATCTTCCAGCGGCCCGAGAGCCAGATCCTGGGGGTCCGGGTCGTCGACGACCTGCTGTGGGGCGCCGCCGGCGACGTCGACGTCGACGGGTTGCTCGCGCGGGTGGGGCTCGACGGGTTCGCGGACCGCGAGACGTCCACGCTGTCCGGCGGGGAGCTGCAGCGCCTCGCCGTGGCCGCCCTGATCGCCCGCCGACCCTCGATGGTGATCAGCGACGAGAGCACCGCCATGCTCGACCCCGCCGGCCGCGCCCACGTCGTCGACCTGCTGCACGGCCTCGTCCGGGACGACGGCGCCACGGTCGTGCACGTCTCCCACCACGCCGACGAGCTGCCCGACGGGGACACGCTGCGGTTGGCCGGGCGGGCGGGCACCGGTCCCGTGCCGACCGCGGGACCGGAGGTCTGGCAGCCCGCCGCGGGCCTGCGCGGCGGGCGCATCGAGGTCCGCGGGGCCGACCTCGTCCACGACGCGGGCACGCCGTGGCAGCACACCGTCCTGACCGGCGTCGACCTGGACATCCCCGCCGGGCACACCGTGCTGGTCACGGGGCCCAACGGCGCCGGCAAGTCCACCCTCGCGTGGCTGCTCGCCGGCCTGCTCACGCCCACCGCCGGCACCGTCACCCTCGACGGCCGACCGCTGCGCAACGGGCGGGACGGGGCGCTGCTGGGCATCCAGCACCCGCGGCTGGCGCTGCTGCGCCCGACCGTCGGCGAGGACGTCCGCGACGCGTCCGGAACCGACCGGAGGTCGGCCGAGTCCGCCCTGCGCGCCGTCGGTCTCGACCCCGGCCGGTTCGCGCACCGCCCGGTGCACGAGCTGAGCGGTGGCGAGCAACGCCGGGTCGTGCTCGCCGGGCTCCTCGCGGCGCACCCCCGCGTCCTGGTGCTCGACGAGCCGCTCGCCGGGCTCGACCGGGACGCCCGGGACGCCGTGCGGCGCGCGCTGCACGCGCTGCGGGCGGCGGGCGTCTCCCTGGTCATCGTCACCCACGACGCCGCGGCCCTCGACGACCTCGCCGACGCGCGGCTGACCGTCGCCGACGGGACGGTACGAGGCCCGCTGACGGCCCTGTCGGCCGACCGCCCGGGCGGCGCCCCGCCCGCCCCGACGGCCGACCGGCCGCGACGCGATCCGGTGCGGGCCAACCCGACCCGCACCGTCATGCGCACGCTGCCCGGGTCCTCGCCCGCGCACCGGCTGTGGGCGGGCACCAAGATCGCTGCGTTGCTGGCCGCCGCCGTCGTGCCCGCGGTGCGCCCGTCGTGGCCCGCGCTCGGGGCCGCGGCCCTGGTCCTGGCCGCGTGGGCGGTCGCCGGCCGCGTCCCCCGCAGCGCCTGGCCGCGGCCGCCCGCCTGGCTGCTGCTGTCGGGCGGCGCGACCGTCGCGCTGGCCGCGCTCGGCGACCAGGCCCCGCTGACATCGGTGTTCGGGTTCACCGTCAGCCTCGGCGGCGTGAACCAGGCGGCGCTGTTCCTCGGGATCACGCTGGTGTCGATCGTCGGGGCGACCGTCCTGGTCTGGACCACCCCCGTCGGCGCGATCCCGCCGCTGCTCCGCCGGCTGACCGGTGGGGGCCGAAGGGTCGGACTGCCGCTCGCGCGGCTGTCCGCGGCGATCGCCCTCGGTCTGCGGATGGCGCCGATGCTGCTCGACGACGGCCGCACGATCCTGCGCCTGGTCGGGCAGCGACAGCGCAGCAGGCCGGGCGGCCGCGAGCCGTGGCGGCAGCGCCTGGGTCGGTTCACCCAGGCCGCGACGATCGCGTGCGCCACCGCCGCGCGGCGGGCCGCCGAGGTCGGGGACGCCGTCACCGCACGCGGGGGGATCGGCGTCATCGCCGGACCCGACCGGCGTCCCGGCGCCCGCGACGCGCTCGCCGCCCTCGTCGTGGCGGGTCTGCTCACCGCCGGCGTGCTCCTGTGAGCCGGCCGATCCGACCGACCGATGATCCGCACGTACGGAGGAGGTGACCCCGGGACCCGAGCTCGCTTCCGCCGGGACACCGTCGTTCCGCGCGCGGCGGTGGCAACGGTGCCGCTGCCGCCGGCCCGGGCCGTGGCGTAGGTTGCGCCGGCAGCGTCGCCGCACGGCCGAAAGGGAACGTCGATGCCCGACCCGTCCCCGCCCGCGTCCACGACGCCGGTGCAGGACTACCTCGACCGCCCGGCGCACGGCGCCACGGCGGACCACCTGGTCGTGCCGCGCGCGCTGGCGCAGTCCATGCCGCTGCGCTGGCAGCAGGTGTTCGTCGGGCTGCTGGCCGACCTGCACGACGCCTACGCCGAGCTGCCGTGGCCGGACTACCGGGTGGTCCCCAGCCGGTGGGAGCGGCTGGTCGACCTGGACGACGAGCAGCTGCAGGCGGTCGGGTACGTGACGGACCTCGACGCGGACGGGCACCTCGAGTACCGCAACGCGCGCGACGAACCCGTGCCCGACCCCGAGCACCACCGCGTGCTCGCGCCGATCGACGACCCGCTGCCCCGGGCCGCCGACGGGCGCGTCGAGCCCCGGCCCGCCGCGCCGCTGTAGCGGCGGCGGCCGGTCAGGCGGCGGGGCCGCTGAGCTCGCGGACGCCGTGCCGGACGCCGTCGAGGCGCTCCCGGGCCCAGCGCAGCACGGACTCCTCCTGGGTGAACAGCACGACCTGGCGCTCCTCGGCTAGGCGCAGCAGCAGGTCCAGGATCTCGGTGGTGCGCTCGCCGTCGGCCTGGGCGGTGACGCCGTCGAGCAGCAGCGGGCAGGTCTCGCCGGTGGTCGCCAGGTGCTGGGCGAGCGCGACGCGCAGCAGCAGGTAGACCTGGTCGGCGGTGCCGGCGGACAGGTGGTCCACCGACCGCCACCCGCCGGACCGCCCGTAGACCTTCACCGCCAGCGTCTCCGGGTCGACCAGCGCGTCGGTGTAGCGGCCGCGCGTGACGGCCGGCAGCCACGTCCGCAGCGTCGCGGCGAGCACCGGGGCGAGGTCGCGGTGGGTCTGCTCCTGCGCGCGGGCGAGGTAGCGGCGGGCCAGGGCGGTGGTGCGGCGCAGCTGCTCGACCCGGCGCAGCGCGGCCTCGGCGCTGTCGACCTCCTCGTCCGCCCGGGCGACCGCCGGGGCCTCGGTGGGCGGGTCGACGGGGCCGTGCACCGCCGCCGCGTCCCGCGCCCGGGTCGCCGTGGCCTCGGCGTCGGCGAGCAGCTCGGCCAGGAACGCGGCGTCACCGGCCCGGGCGGGGTCGATCCCGGCCGCGGCCGCGAGCTCGTCGCAGCGCCGCCGCGCCTCGCAGGCCTCCAGGTCGGTCTTCCACGCCCGGGTCAGGTGCTCCTCCCGCGCCGCGCGCAGCTGCTCCTCCTGGCGGCGCAGGTCGTCGGGCGAGCCGCCGGCGAGCAGCGCCGCCAGCTCGTGCCGGGCGTCCCCGTTGCCGTCGCCGCCGACGCCGGGGTTCCGCGGCGTCGGGACCGGCCGGGGCCGCTCGGCGAGCGCCACCGCCCCGCGCCCCGGTGCCCGGGCGGCGTGCCACCCGTCGAGGCTGCGCGCCAGCGCGTCGGGTTCGCCGGTCGCGTCCAGCCCGACGGCCCCGGCGGCCGTGCGCAGCTGCGCGGCCGCCGCGCGCCGGGCCACCCCGGCCGTCGCGACCGACTCCTCCGCGGCCACGCGGGCCGCGAGCACCCGCTCCAGCTCCGCGCGGCGCCCCGGCGCCGCCGCCGGTCGGTCCGCGTAGCGGGCGAACTGGTCGAGCGGGGTGCCCTCGTCGAGGATCCCGCGGTCCCGCAGCGCCGCGCGCAGCGCGTCGCCGGTGCGGGCGGCGGTCGCGGCGAGCCGGGTGCGCTCGGCGGCGCGGCGGGCCGCCCGCTCGGCCGCCCGGTCGGCGAGGGCGCGCAGCGCGGCGGGCTCGGCCGGCAGCCCGTGCCGCGCGCACCACTGCCGGGCCTGCTCGCGGGCCGGGTCCGGGCGCTCGCCGCGCAGCGCGGCCACGTGCCGGGTCCGGTACTCGGCCGCCTCGCGCGCGGCCGCGTCCGCCGCCGAGCGCGCCTGCCGGGCCGTGGCCTTCTTCTCGCGCACGTCGACGATCGCCCCGACGAGGTCCTCGACGAGGGGGCGCCCCGCGGCGTCGGTCCGCGGGCGCCGGCGCATCGTCCGGACCACGAAGGCCACCGCGGCCAGCAGCGACACCAGCACGGGCAGGATCACCAGCATGCTGACGACCAGGGCCGCCAGCAGCCCGAAGTACAGGGCGGCGAGGCCCATGCCCACGCCCATGACGGTCGCGGCGAGCGCGGCCGCCCGCTGCGCGGCCCGCCCGGGGCGCTGGCGGGGAGCGGCCGCGGCGGCGGCGCTCGCCCGCATCCGCTCGTAGCGCTCCTCCGTGGCCGCGGCGTCCTGCTCCGCGGCCTCGGCCGCCGCGACGGCGGCCCGGTGGTGGGCCTGGGCGGCGTCCACCGCGGCCGCCAGGGCGGCGACGGCGGGGTCGTCGGCGGCGGGTCCGGCGCCGCTCTCGGGCACGGCCTCCAGCGCGTCGGCCGCGCAGCGCAGCTCGGCGGCGTCGAGCGGGGTCGGACGGGGGGTCGGGCGCGGCGACGGCCGGTCGGCCCCGGGGGCGTCGGACGCCGGGTCGCGGGTGGTCTCGGGCTCGGTGTCGTGCGCGGCCAGGGCGGCGAGCGCCGCGCGGTGGGCGTCCGCGAGCTCCCCGACCTCCGGGTCCGACCCGTCGGCGGGCAGCCGGGCGAGCTCGGCGCGCAGGTCGTCGGCGGCGGGGCCGACCAGGGCGGGTGCGGCCGGTACGGCGTCCCAGGCGGTGCGGGCGGCCGCCACGGTGTCGAGCAGTTCCTCGGGTCCTGCTGCGGCGGGGGCGGGCGGGTCGACCCGGGTCGCGCCGTTCGCCACGGCGAGCGGGACGCCACCCGCCTGCAGCTCCTCCACCCGGGCACGGCGGTCCGCGGCCTCGTCGCACGCCGCGGACGCCGCGCCCAGCTCGGTCCGCGCGGCGTCCGCGACGGCGCGGGCCTCCCGGGCCTGCCGGGCCGCCGCGCGCACCCGCTCCAGCGCCGCCACCGCGTCCTGGCCGGCGCGCAGCCCGGCCGTGGCGGCGGCCGCCGCCGCCCGCCGGTCGGCCGCCGCGCCGAGGTCGGCCAGGTACTGCTCGTGCCCGCGCCGGGCGACGACCCGGGCCTCCCGGGCCAGCCGCGCCCGCTCGCGGGCCAACGCCGACGGGCCGGAGCGGTCGCGGCCCGGGCCGTCGTCGGCGAACCGGTCCAGCGCCTCCAGCGCCGACGCCGCGCTCCCGTGCGGGTCGGCCGCGCCGCGGGCGGTCTCCGCGGCCCGGCGGAGGTACTGCGCCAACCCGTCCGCGGCCTCGCGCACGGCGCGGTGCTCGGCCTGGTTGACCAGCGCGACCGCGGCGAACGCCGCCCGGTCCAGCCCCAGCCAGCGGCTCGCGTCGGGGGCGGCGTCGGTCAGGACCTCGGCGGTGACGTCGCGCTCGGAGCCGTCCTCGGCCCGCTCGACGACCCGGCTGTCCCCGGGACCGTCCGGGTCCCGGTGGCCGAGGTCCTGGCACAGCTCGAGGCGGCGGCCGTCGTCCAGCACGACCACCGACGACACCTGCCACGGCGAGCCGTCCCACGGCGCGTACCGGTCGAGGCGGCGGTCCTGCGACGTGGGCGCCCCGCGCCCCCGCCCGCACAGCGCCGCGTACAGCGCCGCGTGCCACGACGACTTCGCCGACTCGTTGACCCCGGCCACGACGGTGAGGCCCGGCGCGGGTTCGAGGGTCTCCCGGACGATCGGTCCGAACGCGTGCGCGGTGACGGACTCGATCCGCACGGCGGCTCCTCCTCGATGGCGACGGCAGTCGCGGTGGCAGTCGCGATGGCAACGGCGGTGGACGGCGGGGCGGGCCTCACGGACCCGGGGTGCACCCGGCCAGCGCCCGCAGGCCCACCCGCAGGACCCGGCCGCGGGTGTCGTCGTCGAGCGCCGGGTCGGCGCGGACGTCGCGCACGAACTGCCCGCGCACGGTCCGCTCCGCCGCCAGCGACTCCAGGTCGGCCGCGACGTCGAACGGGCCCTCGCGCAGGACCATCCGCACGCCGGGCGGGCCGTCGGCGGGGTCGGCGTCGACGGTTCCGGCGAGGTCGACGGCGGGGGCGAGCGCCCCGTGCAGCGTGGCGCGCACCACGCCGTCCTTGCCGGCGACCGCGGCCGCGACGCGGGCGCGCACCTCGGCGGCGTCCGC
>DASVUG010000184.1:0-4718 GCA_036387155.1 Pseudonocardia sp.
GCAGGTGGTCGAGCGTGCGGGGCCCGACGATCGCCGCGGTCACGGCGGGGTGCGCCGTGACGAAGCCGAGGGCGAGCTGGATCATCGTCAGGCCGGCGTCGTCGGCGACCTTCGCCAGCTGCTCGACGGCGTCGAGCCGGAGGCGGTTGACGGGGACGGCGGGGTCGAAGCGCTGCGGCATGGACGTCGAGCGGTGGGTCGTGATCGCCCGGTCCGCGCGGACCGCCCCCGAGAGCCAGCCCGAGGCCAGGGGGCTCCACGCCAGGACGCCGAGGCCGTAACGCTCGGTGACCGGCAGGACGTGGGACTCGACACCGCGCTGGAGGATCGAGTAGCTGGGCTGCTCGGTGGCGTACCGGCCCAGGTGCAGGTCGCGGGCGGCCCACTGCGCCTCGACGATGCGGTAGGCCGGGAACGTCGAGGTGCCGAAGTAACGGATCTTCCCCGCCCGCTGCAGGTCCGTCAGCGCCGACAGCGTCTCCTCGTCGCTCGTGGCCGGGTCCCACCGGTGCACCTGGTAGAGGTCCACGTGATCGACGCCAAGGCGGCGCAGGCTGTCGTCCAGCGCCGTGTACAGCCAGCGGCGCGAGCTGCCGCGGCGGTTGCGGTCCCCGGTGTGGTCACGGCCCATCGGCAGGTACGCCTTCGTCGCCAGCACGACGTCGTCGCGCCGCCCGGCGATCGCCCGGCCGACCATCTCCTCGGACTGCCCGGCGGAGTACGCGTCGGCGGTGTCCACGAGGTTGACCCCCGCCTCGAGCGCGGCGTCGACGATCGCCGTGGCCTCGTCATCGGTGGTGCGCCCGATCGCGCCGAAGTTCATCGCGCCCAGCGCGAGCGTGCTGACCTGCACCCCGGTGCGGCCCAACGTGCGGTACTGCATGGTGCTCCTCCTCCGGCGCCGGCGGACGTCCGCCCCGCCGGTTGCGGCCGGGACGCCCGCTCTGGCAGGGTCACAAACGGAATGCTGTTCCGCCTACCGTTGTAGTGGAACGTGGTTCCGCTTCGCAAGGGGAACGCGGGAGGAGGTCGGCGATGGCCGTCGAGGACGGGCCGGGCGGCCGGGCGGCCACGCGCAAGCGGGCCGACGCGCGGCGGAACGAGCGCACCCTGCTCGACGCCGCCGCCGCCGCCTTCGTCGCCTCCGGGGTGGACGCGCCCATGCGGGAGATCGCCGCCCGGGCCGGCGTCGGGGTCGGCACGCTCTACCGCCACTTCCCGACGCGCGCCGACCTGATCGTCGCGGTCTACCGGCACCAGGTCGAGGCCTGCGCGGAGGCCGGCCCGGCCCTGCTCGCGAGCAGCGCCACCCCCGGCGCCGCGCTCGAGCGGTGGATCGACCTCTTCGTCGACTTCCTCGTCACCAAGCACGGACTGGCCGCGGTGCTGCAGTCCGACGACGCGGGCTTCCGCGCGCTGCACGCGCACTTCCTCGACCGGCTGGTGCCCGTGTGCGCCCGGTTGCTCGACGCCGCTGCCGAGGCCGGCGAGATCCGCCCGGACGTGGCGGCCTACGAGCTGATGCGCGGGGTCGGCAACCTCTGCGTGGGCGACGGCTCGGAGTTCGGCGACCCGCGCTACGACGCCCGCCGCGTGGTCGCGCTGCTCGTCGCCGGCCTCCGGCGACCGGCGCCTCCCTGAGCGCGTGCCGCCGGATCGCGCCGGTCAGACGCCGGCGGCCGCCCGGAGCGCGTCGGCGCGGTCCGTCGCCTCCCACGGGAGGTCGAGGTCCGCGCGCCCGAAGTGCCCGTACGCCGCCGTGGGCGCGTAGATCGGGCGCAGCAGGTCCAGGTCGCGGATGATCGCCGCCGGGCGCAGGTCGAACACCTCGGTGATCGCCGACTGGATGCGCACGGGGTCGACCCGCTCCGTGCCGAAGGTCTCCACGAACAGCCCCACCGGCGCGGCCTTGCCGATCGCGTAGGCCACCTGGACCTCGATGCGGTCGGCCAGCCCCGCCGCCACGGCCGTCTTGGCCACCCAGCGCATCGCGTACGCGGCCGAGCGGTCCACCTTCGACGGGTCCTTGCCGGAGAACGCGCCGCCGCCGTGGCGGGCGAACCCCCCGTAGGTGTCGACGATGATCTTGCGGCCGGTCAGGCCGGCGTCGCCCATCGGGCCGCCGACGACGAACCGGCCGGTCGGGTTGACCAGCAGCCGCACGTCCGAGCAGTCCAGGCCGAGCTCGGCGATCTCCGGGCCGACGACGTGCTCGCGGACGTCGGGGGCGAGCAGCGCGTCGAGGTCGATGTCGGCGGCGTGCTGGGTCGACACGACCACCGTGTCGAGCCGCACGGCCTTGTCGCCGTCGTACTCGATGGTCACCTGCGTCTTGCCGTCCGGGCGCAGGTAGGGCAGCACCCCGCGCTTGCGCGCGTCCGTCAGCCGCCGGGCCAGCCGGTGCGCCAGCGCGATCGGCAGCGGCAGCAGCTCGGGGGTGTCGGTGTTCGCGTAGCCGAACATCAGCCCCTGGTCGCCCGCGCCCTGCCGGTCGATCTCGTCGACGGCGGCGTCGCTCTCGACGCGCGCCTCGTACGCGGTGTCCACGCCCTGGGCGATGTCCGCGGACTGGGCGCCGATCGCCACGTTGACCCCGCACGAGGCCCCGTCGAAGCCCTTCGCCGAGGAGTCGTAGCCGATCTCGATGATCTTGCTCCGCACCAGCCCGGGGATGTCGACGTAGCCACTCGTGGTGACCTCGCCCGCCACGTGCACCTGACCGGTCGTCACCATCGTCTCGACCGCGACGCGGCTGCGCCGGTCCTGCTCGAGCAGGGCGTCGAGGATGGTGTCGCTGATGGCGTCGCACATCTTGTCGGGGTGGCCCTCGGTCACCGACTCGCTCGTGAACAGCCGTCGACCCGCGTTCGTCACTCCGTGCTCCGTCCTCGTCCGCCCGGTTCCTGGTCCGCCCGGCTGCCCGTCCGGGCCGGTCCCGGCGCCGCGGCCGCGCCGCCACCGCTGCGGCGGACGCTCGTCGATGGGGCTTCGCCGACCGGGAGAGCTTATGCCGTGCCCGGCCCGCCCACGAGCGCGGTCCGTCACGCGGGCGCGCGGGACCCGGACCGGCCGTCGCGACCCGACGGCGGAGCCCCCCGTCACCGAGCGCAGCGGTCGCCGGCGTTGGTCACCGCTTCCGGTGATCCTGGGGCCCCGGCGCCGAACCCCCAACGGTGGCGCTCGTTGCTCCGGTCGGGTGCCGTCGGGCGCCCACCCGCCCAGCGGGTTCACCCTCCGCGAAGGACGAGACCATGAAGCTGCGCTCACGCCGCGCCCGCACCGCCGGGGCCGTCGCCGCCGTCGTCGCCGCCGGCACGACCGTCGGCCTGGCCCTGACCGCGGGCAACGCGTCGGCCGACGAGCCCGGCCGCTGCACCGAGACCGTCAACGTCCGCGAGGCCCCCGACGTGACCTCCCGGATCGTCGCGCTGTGCGAGAGCGGCACCCCCGTCTCCCTCGGCGAGGAGCGCGACGGCTTCGTCCAGCTCGACGACCTCGGCGGTTGGGCGTCGCGCGACTTCGTCTCGGGCACCGCGCGGGCCGCCGCCGGGGACGCCGCCGACCCGGACGCCGCCGGCACCGGCCGTGACACCGGCGGGGACGCCGCGACGCGCCGCGACACCGCCGCCGGCGACGGGGCCGCGACCGGCCGCGAGACCGCCGCCCGCGGCGACGACGCCGCCGGGGACGAGGCGCCCCGCGACGAGGCGCCCGGCGACACGGCGGGGGGCCGCGAGACCGGGACCGGTGGCGTCGAGGCCGTCGGCGCCCGGGTCGGCAGGGTCGCCGGCGTGCCCGCCCTGCCCCGCTGAGCCCTCCGGGGCCGGGCGAGCCGTCCGGGCCGGGCCCCGTCAGCCGCCGTGCGGGGACGCGGCGAGCCGTGCGGCGACGGCGTCCCACACCCGCGACGCCAGCAGCGCCTTCGACCCGGCCGGCAGCGCGGTCTCGGCCCCGCCGGCGGCGAGCAGCCAGCCGGAGTTGTCCGGCACCTCGAACGCCCGCCCGTCGCCCACCGGGTTCACCACCAGCAGGTCCGCCCCCTTGCGGGCGAGCTTGGCGCGCCCGTGGTGCAGCACGTCGCCGGCGTCGTCGCCGGTCTCCGCGGCGAACCCGACGACCACCTGGCCGGGTGGCCGGGCCGCCGTCAGCTCCAGCAGGACGTCCGGGTTGGTGGTCAACGGCAGCGGCTCCGGGTCCCCCGCCCCCTTCTTGATCTTGCTGACGGCCGTGGCGGCGGGCCGGAAGTCGGCGACGGCCGCGGCCATCACCACCGCGTCGGCGCCCGGCGCCGCGGCGAGCACCGCCTCGCGCAGCTCGCGGGCCGATCCGACCCGCACGACGTCCACCGCGGCCGGGTCGCCCAGCTCCGCGGTGTGCGCGGCGACCAGCGTGACCGCGGCGCCGCGCTGCGCGGCGACCCGGGCCAGCGCGTAGCCCTGGCGGCCCGACGACCGGTTGCCCAGGAAGCGGACCGGGTCCAGCGGCTCGCGGGTCCCGCCCGCGGAGACGACGACCCGGCGACCGGCCAGGTCGCGCGGCAGCGCGTCGCGCCGCTCGAGCAGCAGCCGGGCCAGCTCGGCGATCTCGGCCGGGTCCGGCAGGCGCCCCGGACCGGTGTCGCGGCCGGTCAGCCGCCCCGACGCGGGCTCGAGCACGACGACGCCGCGGGACCGCAGCAGGGCGACGTTGTCCCGGGTCGCGGGGTGCTCCCACATCTC
>DASVUG010000185.1:0-5401 GCA_036387155.1 Pseudonocardia sp.
GGCCGGCGTACCGCGAGCTGCTCGTCGAGTTCCTCCGCCGGCTCGACCTCGACGAGGACACCCGTGCCCGCGCCGAGGTCAACCCGCTGCGCGTGCTCGACGACAAGCGACCCGAGGTGCAGGCGCAGCTCGCCGACGCCCCGCTGCTCGTCGACCACCTCTCGCCCGCCTCCGCCGCGCACCACGCCGCCGTCACCGCGCACCTCGACGACCTCGGCGTGCCCTACGTGGCGAACCCGCGGATGGTGCGCGGGCTGGACTACTACACCAAGACGACCTTCGAGTTCGTCCACGACGGCCTCGGCGCCCAGTCCGGCATGGGCGGCGGCGGCCGCTACGACGGGCTCATGGGCCTGCTCGGCGGGGCGCCGCTGTCCGGCATCGGGTACGGCATCGGCGTCGAGCGGACGCTGCTGGCCTGCAGCGTCGAGGGGGTGGCGCCCTGGTCCGCGGCCCGCTGCGACGTCTTCGGGGTGCCGCTGGGGGACGCGGCGCGGCGCCGGCTCGTGATGCTCGCGGCCGCTCTGCGGAACGCCGGCATCCGAACGGACCTGGCCTACGGCGGCCGCGGGCTCAAGGGCGCGATGAAGGCGGCCGACCGCTCCGGCGCGCGGTTCGCCCTCGTGCTGGGGGAACGGGACCTGCAGGCCGACCGGGTCGTGCTGCGCGACCTCGGGGCGGCGGAGCAGACCGAGGTGCCCCTCGACGGCGTGGTGGCGGCGGTCGTGGAGGCGCTGCGACCGGACCGGTGATCGACCTCATAGGGCCGCCGACGGCGCACGACCGCCTAGGGTGGCGTCACGACCGCGCGAACGAGAGGAACCCGACTCCGATGGCCCCCCGCGTACCCCTGTCGACCGACGAGCTGACCGCACAGGTCGACGCCGGGCGGGTCGACACCGTCCTCGTCGTCTTCACCGACATGCAGGGGCGGCTGCAGGGCAAGCGGGTCCACGCGCGGTACTTCCTCGACGAGGTCGCGAACCACGGCATGGAGGGCTGCAACTACCTGCTCGCCGTGGACGTGGAGATGAACACCGTCGCCGGCTACGAGATCTCCTCCTGGCAGCAGGGCTACGGCGACTTCGTCATCACCCCGGACCCGGCGACGCTGCGCGCCGCCCCGTGGCTGCCGTCGTCCGCGCTGGTGCAGTGCGACCTGTCGTGGCTGGACGGCACGCCGGTGCGCCAGTCGCCCCGGCAGGTGCTGCGCGCGCAGGTCGAGGAGGCCGCGCGGCTCGGCTTCACCCCGTTCGGGGCCACCGAGCTGGAGTTCATCGTCTTCGCCGACTCCTACCAGCAGGCCTTCGACGCGGGCTACCAGGGCCTGACGGGCTCGACCCGCTACAACGTCGACTACTCGATCCTCGGCACGAGCGGCGACGAGCCGCTGATGCGCGACATCCGCAACGCCATGCACGGCGCCGGGCTGACGGTCGAGTCGTCGAAGGGCGAGTGCAACCTCGGCCAGCACGAGATCGCCTTCCTCTACGACGAGGCCCTGCGCACCGCGGACAACCACGTCGTGTTCAAGGCCGCCGCCAAGGAGCTGGCCCAGCAGCACGGCAAGGCGCTGACGTTCATGGCGAAGTACGACGAGCGGGAGGGCAACTCCTGCCACATCCACATGAGCCTGCGCGGCACGGACGGCACGATCGTCTTCGCGGGGGACGGGGAGCACGGGCGCAGCCCCGTGTTCGGGCACTTCGTCGCCGGCGTGCTCGCCACGCTGCGCGAGTTCACGCTGCTCTACGCCCCCACCGTCAACTCCTACAAGCGCTACCAGCCCGGCTCGTTCGCCCCCACGGCCGTCGCCTGGGGCGAGGACAACCGCACCTGCGCGCTGCGGGTGGTCGGGCACGGCGCGGGGCTGCGCGTGGAGAACCGGGTGCCGGGCGGGGACGTCAACCCCTACCTGGCGCAGGCGGCGATGCTGGCCGGCGGCCTGCACGGCATCCGCAACGAGCTGGAGCCGCCGGCGGCGTTCGTCGGCAACGCCTACGACGACGGCGACCTCGCCCGCGTCCCGAGCACCCTGCGCGCCGCCCGCGACGCGTTCGCCGGCTCCGCGGTGGCCGAGGCGGCGCTCGGCAAGGACGTGGTCGCGCACTACCTGCGCGCGGCCGACGTCGAGCTGGAGGCGTTCGAGGCGACCGTCACCGACTGGGAGCGGCGCCGGGGGTTCGAGCGGTTCTGATGGCACCGTCGACCACGACCCACGAGGTTCTCGACCCGTCGACGGAGGAGGTCGTCACCGAGGTCGCCTCGCTCGACGTCGCCGATGTGGACGCCGCCGTCGCCCGCGCGGTGGCCGCCGGACCGGCGTGGCGGGCGGTCACGCCCGCGGACCGGGCCCGGCTGCTGCGCCGCTTCGCCGCCACCGTCGACGCCCACGTCGAGGAGCTGGCGCAGCTGGAGGTGCGCGGGGCCGGGCACACGATCGGCAACGCCCGCTGGGAGGCCGGCAACGTCCGCGACGTGCTCGACTACTACAGCGCGGCCCCGGAGCGGCTCTTCGGCCGGCAGATCCCGGTGGCCGGCGGGCTGGACGTCACGTTCCGCGAGCCGCTGGGCGTCGTCGGGATCATCGTGCCCTGGAACTTCCCCATGCCGATCGCCGGCTGGGGGTTCGCGCCGGCGCTGGCGGCCGGCAACACCGTCGTGCTCAAGCCGGCCGAGCTGACACCGCTGACCGCGCTGCGCCTCGCCGAGCTGGGGCGCGAGGCGGGGCTGCCCGACGGCGTGTTCACGGTGGTGCCGGGCAAGGGCTCGGTGGTGGGGGAGCGCCTGGTCACGCACGAGCACGTGCGCAAGATCGTGTTCACCGGCTCGACGGCGGTGGGGACGGGCATCCTGCGCGCCGCGGCCGACCAGGTCAAGCGGGTCACCCTGGAGCTCGGCGGCAAGTCGGCGAACATCGTCTTCGCCGACGCGGACCTGGAGCGCGCGGCCGCGGACGCCCCCGCGGGGGTGTTCGACAACGCCGGGCAGGACTGCTGCGCGCGCTCGCGGATCCTCGTCGAGCGGTCGGTGTACGACCGCTTCCTCGCGCTCCTCGAGCCGGCCGTGACCCGGATGCGGGTCGGTCCGCCCGCCGACCCGGACGTCGCGATGGGCCCGCTGATCAGCGCGGGACAGCGGGAGCGGGTGCGCGGGTTCGTCGAGTCGGGCGCCGACGCGGCCGGTCGCCCCGTCGACGTCGCCTTCCGCGGGACGGCGCCCGACGGCGCCGGCTTCTGGTACCCGCCGACGGTGGTGCTGCCCCGCTCGACGGCCGACCCGGTGTGGCGCGAGGAGGTGTTCGGGCCGGTCGTCGCGGTGCTGCCGTTCGACGGCGAGGCCGACGCCGTCGCGCTGGCCAACGACACCGAGTACGGTCTGTCCGGCTCGATCTGGACCCGCGACCTGGGCCGCGCGCTGCGGGTGGCCCGCGGCGTGGAGGCGGGCAACCTGTCGGTCAACTCGAACTCCTCGGTGCGCTACGCGACGCCGTTCGGCGGGTTCAAGCGCTCCGGGCTGGGCCGCGAGCTCGGCCCGGACGCGCTGGACGCGTTCACCGAGGTCAAGAACGTCTTCTTCGCGAGCGAGTAGGAGGTTCCGGCGGTGCAACGGTTCGCGGACCGGGTGGCGGTGATCACCGGCGGGTCCGGGGGGATCGGCCGGGCGACGGCGCAGCGGCTGGCGTCGGAGGGCGCCCGGGTCGTCGTCGTCGACCTCGGGTCCGGCCCGGCGGCGGACGCGGGGAAGGCCCTGGCCGACGAGCTGGACGGGCTGTTCGTCGCGGCGGACGTCACGAGCCCCGAGGACAACGTCCGGATGTACGCCGAGGCCCTCGAGGCGTACGGGCGCATCGACGTCGCCTTCCACAACGCCGGGATCTCCCCGCCGGACGACGACTCGATCCTCGACACCGGGCTGGACGCGTGGCGGCGGGTCCAGGAGGTCAACCTGACCTCGGTCTACCTGGGCTGCAAGGCGGTGCTGCCCCACATGCTGGCGCAGGGGCGGGGGTCGATCGTCAACACCGCGTCGTTCGTCGCGACGATGGGCGCCGCGACCTCCCAGATCTCCTACACCGCGAGCAAGGGCGGCGTGCTGGCGATGACGCGGGAGCTGGGGGTGCAGTTCGCGCGGCAGGGGGTGCGGGTGAACGCGCTCTCGCCCGGCCCGGTGGCGACACCGCTGCTCATGGAGCTGTTCGCGAAGGACCCGGAGCGGGCGGCGCGGCGGCTGGTGCACGTGCCGCTCGGCCGCTTCGCCGAGCCGTCGGAGATCGCCGCCGCCGTCGCGTTCCTGGCCAGCGACGACGCCTCGTTCGTCACCGCGTCGAACTTCCTGGTCGACGGCGGGCTGACCGGGGCCTACGTCACCCCGTTGTGAGCGCTGCGAGGTGGACGCCGTGAGCGGCACGAGCGGTTCGGCGGCCCCCGTCGTCGGGTTGACGGCCTACGACGAGCAGGTCCGCTGGGGCGTGTGGGACGTGCCGGGCGTGCTGCTGCCCGCGGCCTACGTGCGGGCGGTGGCGGCGGCGGGCGGGGTGCCCGTGCTGCTGCCGCCGCTGCCGGCCGACGCGGGGCCGGGCGCCGCCGGGGCGGTGGTGGCGCGCCTGGACGCGCTGGTCCTGTCCGGCGGCCCGGACATCGACCCGGGGCGCTACGGCGCGCCGCGGGCCCCCGAGACGGGGCCGGCCCGGCCCGAGCGGGACGCCTCGGAGCTGGCGCTCCTGGCCGCGGCGACGGCGGCGGCGGTCCCCGTGCTGGGCGTCTGCCGCGGCCTGCAGCTGCTCAACGTGGCCCGGGGCGGCACGCTCCACCAGCACCTGCCCGACGTCGTCGGCACCGCCGACCACGCCCCGGCGCCGGGGGTCTACGGCCGCCACCCGGTGGCGGTCGCCGCGGGCTCCCGGCTGGCGGACGCCCTGGGCCGGACGGCCGGGGAGGTGGCGAGCTACCACCACCAGGCGGTGGCGACGCCCGGGGCGGGGCTGGTGGTCACGGCGAGGGCATCCGACGGCACGGTGGAGGCGGTCGAGGACCCGGACCTGCCGTTCTGCCTGGCCGTGCAGTGGCACCCGGAGGCGGGGCACCCGGAGGCGGGAGCGGGGCGTCCGGAGGCGGGGCACCCCGAGCCCGACACGGGCCCGGCGCTGTTCCGCGCGTTGGTCGCGGCCGCGCGCGAGCACGCGGCGGCCCGGACGCCGTAGGCCCCGCTACCCCGGGGCGCGGCCCCCCGCCGCGGCCCTCCGCCGCCCCGCACCGCGGCCCTCCGCCGCCCCACACCACGGCCCGCCGCGACCCGCGGCGGTGGTCGCGGGAGTGCGGCAGGGTGGCCTTACTGCCATCGGACGCCAGCAAGGCCACCCTGCTGGCGGCAGCAGCGGCAGCAGCGGCAGCAGCGGCAG
>DASVUG010000186.1:0-1869 GCA_036387155.1 Pseudonocardia sp.
CTCGGCGGCGCCGCTGAGCAGGGTCGTGGCCAGCACCGACCGCGGGTCGCCCCGGTGGGCGTAGCGCAGCACCCGGCGGATCTCCCGGTTCAGGGGCGGGATCCGGCGCGCGACGAGCGCGCAGCCGTAGAAGGCCGGGAACGTGCCCACCGCCAGCAGCACCGGGGCGGCCACCGGTCGGCGCGGTACCGGGGTGTTGCTCCAGCCCCGGTGCAGGGGGCCGGACGCCAGCCCACCGGCGATCCACGTCGCGGCCGTGCTGACCGTCAGCCCGTAGAACCGCCCGGTCCCCGGTGCCGAGGCCAGCGAGACGCCCAGCAGTCCCGCGCCCGCCGCCGTCACGCCCACGACGATCCGGCGCCGGCGCGTCGCTGCCGGTGGCGTCGCTGCCGGTGCGGCGGGGCCGGGGCGGTGGTCACGGACGGGTGGTGCCGGCGTCACCGTCGGCCGGCCCGGACGCGCTCGTCGAGAGCGCGCCGCACGGCGTCGTCGTAGCCCATCGGCGCGAACCCGACGAGCTCGCGGATGCTGTCGTCGCGCACCACGACCTCGTTGGCCATCGAGTCGATCAGCGACCGGCCGGTCTGCACGTCCACGTCGGTGACGAGCGACAGCCAGCGCGAGGACAGCCGCGGCGTCAGCAGCGGGACCGGGACCACCAGTATCCTGCGGCCCTGGATCGCGGCCACCCGGCGCAGCATGTCCACGTACTCCAGGACGTCGGGGCCGCCGATGTCGAACGCGCGCCCGGCCGCCTCCGGCACCCCGATGACGTCGACCAGGTAGCGCACCACGTCGTCGACCGCGATCGGCTGCGTGCGGGTCCGCACCCAGCGCGGTGTGATCATGGCGGGGAGGTGGGCGACGAGCTGGCGGGTCATCTCCCAGGAGATCCCCCCGTGCCCCACGATGATCCCGGCCCGCAGCGTGGTGACCGGCACGCCGGCCGACCCGAGCAGGTGTTCGACCTCGCGCCGGCTGCGCAGGTGCGCGGACAGGTCGTCCGCGTCGTCGCCGAGCCCGCCGAGGTAGACGATCCGACCCAGCCCGGCCTCGGCGGCGGCCCGGCCGAAGGCCAGCGCCGCCCCGGCGTCGCGCTTCGCGAAGTCCGCGTCGGCCAGGGAGTGCACCAGGTAGTAGGCGGCGTCGGCCCCGGCCATGGCGGCGGACAGCGACGCGGTGTCGTGCACGTCCCCGTACACGGCCGCGCCGGCGCCGCGGTAGGCGTCGGGACGCCGCGTCATCGCCTGCACGGTGTGGCCGGCGGTCTCCAGCGCGGGGCACAGCCGCTGCCCCACGAACCCCGACGAGCCGGCGACCAGGACCTTCACCGACGGCCTCGAGGTCCCCGCGGCGTCCGCGGCCCGTGCGGGGCGGTGCTCGCCGGGGCGTCGCCCGCCGGCCGGACCGCGCACGGGACGCCGCCCGCCGCCGGCCGCGCCGCGGGCGTCGGGGGAGGGATCCGGGTCTCCGACATCGGTTCGGTGCCGCCGTTCGTCATGGCTCGTGGCCCGGTGCGATCGCACGGGGCAGCCGGGGTCCGGGGCTGGTACCGACGGTAGTCGCCCCCCGCCCGACCCGCCGGGCGACGGCGCGTGCGTCACCGCGGCGTCGCCCGCTGACCTCCGGTGCCCGACCACGCGTCGGACCGGGCGTCGCGGTCGACCCCGGCACGGCGGTCGCCCGACCGGCCGTCGATCCCGCGCACGGGTCGGGCCCGGTGCGCGGGGTGCTCCCGTTCCCCGCGCACCGGACCCGAGGGCGCCGGGGCCGGCCCGATGCCGCCGGCCCCGGACGATCCGTCAGCGCGGGGGTTCCGTGAGGTCGTAGACGGTCCGGCCGTCCACGGTCCGCGGGGTGTGGTGCTGC
>DASVUG010000187.1:0-7905 GCA_036387155.1 Pseudonocardia sp.
AGAACGGGAGGTGGCACCGAACGGCTTCGTCACCACCGGGACCCCGGCCGTGCAGGGCCGGACCGGACGCCGGCGTAGGACCGCGAGAGGTCGCCCGAGGCGGGCGCGTACGTCAGCGATTCCTCGAAGTCGTGCGGTGCAGGGGCAGGTCGATGAGGAGCGGGATCGCCGCCATCAGGAGGATCAGAACCATCGCCGTGAGGGTGCCCACGACGGCGAGCAGTTGGGTCACGACGTTCATAGCTCCACTCTGCGTCATCCCGCCGTGCGCGCGGTAGACGTTGGCTGAGACCTCGCTGTGACCTCCGCCGCGCCCCGTCACCGCGCGGGACGATGATCGTTGTCGGGGCGTGTCGCTGCGCGTGGGGGTCGGCCGGGTCGGGAAGACTCCCGGGGTGCGCAGGACGGCGGTGGCGGCGGCCCTGGTGATGGCCCTGGCGAGTGGCTGTTCGGCGGCGCTGGACCGGGTCGCGGTGCTCGGCGGAGCCCCTGCGGGCGAGGGCGGTGCGACGACGTCGACGGCGCGGGCGTCCGGCGGCGCCGCGACGACCCTGGCGTCGCTGCCGGTGAAGGGCCGCGCGCCGAAGACCGGCTACACCCGGGAGCAGTTCGGGCCGGCGTGGGCCGACGTCGACCGCAACGGCTGCGACACCCGCAACGACGTGCTCAAGCGCGACCTGGAGGGCGAGACGTTCAAGCCCGGCACCCGCGACTGCGTCGTCGCGGCCGGCACGCTGGACGACCCCTACACCGCCCGGCGGATCGCCTTCACCCGCGGCCAGAGCACGAGCGACGACGTGCAGATCGACCACGTCGTCGCGCTGTCCGACGCCTGGCAGAAGGGCGCGCAGCAGCTCGACGACGCCACCCGGCGCAACCTGGCGAACGACCCGCTGAACCTCATGGCCGTCGACGGCCCCACCAACCAGGGCAAGGGCGACAGCGACGCCGCCACCTGGCTGCCGCCGAACCGGCCGTTCCGCTGCAAGTACGTGGCGCGCCAGGTGGCCGTCAAGGCCAAGTACCACCTGTACGTCACCGACGCCGAGCGGGACGCGATCAGCAAGGTCCTCGCCGGCTGCCCCGGTGAGCCCCTGCCGACCGACCGCACGCTGCCCGCCCCGAAGTAACCCCGCTCCCGGCCTTGCCTTCGAGCGCGCTCGAAGGCCTACCGTCGCTGCCATGACCGCCTCCGTGGACGACGCGCTCGAGCGGCTCCGCCGCCAGGACGCGAGCGTGCCGCCCCCCGGGACCACGCTGTCGATCGCCGAGATGGCGCAGCGCGCCGGGGTCACGGCGCACACGCTGCGCTACTACGAGCGCATCGGGCTGCTGGAGGTCGCGCGCGACGCCGGGGGGCACCGGGTCTACGACGCCGGCGACTACGCCCGGGTCGTCTTCCTGACCCGGCTGCGCATGACCGGCATGCCCATCCGCGACCTGAGGCGCTACGTCGCCCTCGTGGCCGACGGCGAGGCCTCGGTGCCCGAGCGCCTCGCGATGCTCCAGGAGCACCGCGACGCCATCCGCATCCAGCTCATGGAGCTGCAGCTCGCGCTGGAGACCGACGAGTACAAGATCACTTCCTACGGCGGCGCCTGCGCGCCCTGACGCCGGCCCCGGGGCGACGCGGCGCGCGCTCGCCCCGGACACCGACCGACCCGCCCCGCCCCACCCGGTGCCGCTCCGGCCACCGGGCACCCCGACCTGCCCGGGAGATCACCCCAGATGATGAACACGGCCCTTCCCGTCCGTTCCGTCGGCCCGCTGCCGGTGAGCGCCCTCGGCCTCGGCTGCATGGGCATGAGCTACGCCTACGGTCCGACCGACCGCGCCGCGTCGCTCGCCACCCTGCACCGGGCGCTCGACCTGGGCGTCACGCTGCTCGACACCGCCGACATCTACGGCGCCGGCCACAACGAGGAGCTGCTGGCCGACGTCCTCGCCACGCGCCGGGACGAGGTGGTGCTGGCCACCAAGTTCGGGATCCTCACCGGGCCGGGCGGCATGCCGAACGGCGTCGACGGCAGCCCCGCGCACGTCCGCGCCGCGTGCGCGGCGTCCCTGCGCCGCCTGGGCGTCGACGTGATCGACCTCTACTACCTGCACCGGCCGGACCCGCGGGTGCCGATCGAGGACACGGTCGGGGCGATGGCCGAGCTGGTGGCCGCCGGCCACGTCCGCCACCTGGGTCTGTCCGAGGCGTCGGCGGCGACGATCCGGCGCGCCGCGGCCGTGCACCCGATCGCCGCGGTCCAGTCGGAGTGGTCGGTGTTCAGCCGCGACGTCGAGGAGTCGGTGGTCCCGACGTGCCGCGAGCTCGGCATCGGGCTCGTGCCCTACAGCCCGCTCGGCCGCGGCCTGCTGACCGGCGCGCTCACCGCGCCCGACGACCTCGCCGCCGACGACTTCCGGCGCACGCTGCCCCGCTTCGCCGGGGAGGCGTTCGACCGCAACCTCGCCCTGGTGGGGGTGGTCCGCGCGATCGCCTCCGCGCACGCCGCGACGCCCGGGCAGGTGGCCCTGGCCTGGCTGCTCGCGCAGGGCCCGGACGTCGTCCCGATCCCCGGCACGAAGCGCGTGCGCTACCTGGAGGAGAACGTCGGCGCGCTCGCCCTGGAGCTGACGGCGGACGAGCTCGGGCGGCTCGACGCGCTGCGCCCCGAGGGCGACCGGTACCCGGACATGACCTGGGTGGAGCGCGACACCGCCGCGCCGGCGGTGCCGCGGTGATCCCCGACAGCCACGCCGACCTGCTGACCCGCCCGCTGTTCGGCCACCTCGCCACCCTGCGCCCGGACGGCACGCCGCAGGTCAACCCCATGTGGTTCACCTGGGACGGCACCCACCTGCGGTTCACGACCACGACGGCGCGGCGCAAGCACCGCAACGTCGTCCGCGACCCGCGGTGCGCGATGTCGGTGAACGACCCCGAGCAGCCCTACCGCTACCTCGAGGTCCGGGGCGAGGTCGTGCGGATCGACCCGGACCCGGAGGCGTTGTTCTTCGGGGAGCTGGCGCGACGCTACGACCTCGCGCTGGACGGTCCGCCGGGCGACGCCGCCGACCGGGTCGTCCTCGTCGTGCGGCCCGGCGCCGTGAGCGTGCAGTGACACGCCGGGCCTGCGGGGCACGGCTGCCCCGTGAGCCCGCCCTGCTCAGCGGCCGGCGAGCGCCGCGTGGCGGGCCACCGCCTGCTGGTCGGTGAGCAGGGCGACCTGGTCCACGACGACCCGCAGCCGGGCGGGGTCGTCCGGGGCGTCCTCCCAGTCCCGGGCCAGGCCGGCGTCCAGCGTGGCGGGCGCCCCGGCGAGCAGGGCGGCGCCGAGCTCGGCGAGCAGCGTCCGCTGGCGGGCCTGCATCGCCAGGCGCCGCGGGTCGCTCATCACGTAGCGCAGGGCGACGGCCTTGAGCAGCGCGACCTCGGCCCGGGCGGCGGCCGGCACCACGAGGTCCGCGGCGTAGCGCCGCAGCGGCCCGTCGCCGTACCGGGCGCGGGTCGCGTCGGTCGCGGCGACGGCGAAGCGCCCGACCAGCTCGCTGGTGAGCCGCTTGAGGGCGACGTGCGCGTCGGCCCCGGCGGTGTCCGCCCGGACACCGCGCACGGCGGCCACCACCGGCAGGGCCAGCAGCGCGTCCGCGGCGCGGTCGAGCGCCTGCGCGTCGGGGTGGAGGTGCCGGGCGGCCAGCTCGACCAGCGCGGCCCGCTCGTACCCGTCGCCGAGGGCGGCCAGGTCGACGCGGCCCGCGAGGATGCCGTCCTCGACGTCGTGCACCGAGTAGGCGACGTCGTCGGCCCAGTCCATGACCTGCGCCTCCAGGCAGCGGCGCTCCCCGGGGGCGCCGTCGCGCACCCACGCGAAGGCCGCGGCGTCGTCGGCGTAGACCCCGAACTTGCGCGACCCCGGCCGGCGCGGCCACGGGTACTTGCAGGCGGCGTCGAGCGTGGCGCGGGTCAGGTTGAGACCGGAGCCGGCGACCTTGGGCTCGAGCCGCGTCAGGATCCGCAGCGTCTGCGCGTTGCCCTCGAAACCCCCGCACGCGGCGCCGAACTCCTCCAGCGCCCGCTCGCCGTTGTGGCCGAACGGCGGGTGGCCGATGTCGTGGGCGAGCCCCGCGGTGTCGACGACGTCCGGGTCGGCGCCCAGCTCCTCGGCGATGCCCCGCCCGATCTGGGCGACCTCGAGGGAGTGCGTCAGCCGCGTCCGCGGCGCCCCGCTGACCTCCGCGCCCTCCCCCGGCCCCACGACCTGCGTCTTGCCGGCCAGCCGCCGCAGGGCCGCGGAGTGCAGGACGCGCGCGCGGTCGCGGGCGAAGGGGCTCCGCCGCCCCTCCCCCGACGCCTTGGGCGGCTCCGGCGTCGGGCGGGCGCGGTCGTGCGCGGTGTACCCGGCCGCGGCGGTGCCGGCTGCGGCGTCCACCGGTCCGCCCACCGGGGCGTCCACTCCGGTCTTCACTGCGGCGTTCCTCGCGGCGTCCACCCGGCGTCCGGTGCGGCTCAGCCCAGGCCGGTGGTCTCGGTGTCCACCGGCGAGCGGGTCACGGTGTAGAACAGCAGCGCGGCCGTCTCGCGGACGATGTAGCGGGCCTGGGTCTCGCGGGTCTGGACCACCGGCCCGGAGCGCGTCGGCGACGTCCACGCCAGTAGCCCGGAGTCGCGGGCCATCGTCCGGGCCCGCAGGGAGTGCCACGGGTCGCTGACGACCAGCGCGGTGCTCCAGCCGTCGCGGCGCGCCAGCTCGCCGGCGGCCCGCAGGCTGCCGAGGGTGTCGGAGCCCTCGCCGACCGCCACGACGGCGTCCCGCGGGACCCCGCGCGCGACCAGGTACCGGCGCCCGGCCTCGGCCTCGGTGTACGCGTCGCCCGCCCGTCCGCCGCCGGTGGTGACGATGCGCGGCGCGAGCCCGTCGTCGTAGAGCGCCTTCGCGTGGCGCAGCCGGGCGGCGAGCACGGAGCTGGGCTCGCCGTCGTACTGCGCGGCGCCGAGCACGACGACGGCGTCGGCGGTCCGGCGGTCGTCGGCCCGGGCGACGTACCAGACCCGCAGGGCCGTGCCGCCGACCAGGAACACGGCGAGGAGCACGGCGCCGACGAGGACGCGGACCGGCCAGGTCGCCCGGCGCAGGCGGCGCGCGTGAGGGACCGGAACGGTCGCCCGGTGCGCTTTCTCCGTCGTGCTCATGCCCCGATCGGCCCTCCGGACGCCGCCAGCGCGGCCGCCGACCGACCGGCCCGTGCCGCGATCACCTGGGCGACGACCGACACCGCCGTCTCCGCCGCGGTGCGGGCGCCCAGGTCGAGGCCGACCGGGCCGTGCAGCGCGGCGAGCTCCGCGTCCGTCAGGCCCGCCGCGCGGAGGCGCTCGCGGCGCGCGGTCTGCGTCTGCCGCGAGCCGAGCGCGCCCACGAACGCGCGGCCGCGCCGCAGCCCGTCGGCGAGGACGGCGTCGAACACCGGGTCGTGGTCGAGCAGGACGAGCACGTCGGCGGCGGAGAACGCCGCGACCACCGTGCGGGCCTCGACCGGGTCCGTCGTCCGGTGGGCCCCCCAGCCGAGCACGGCGGCCTGCGCCTCCAGCGCGTCCGCGATCGCTCCGGTGCCCACGACCAGCACGGACGGGACGGGCACCCAGAGGTCCAGCAGCAGGTCCCCCGCCTCGCCCGGGAGGCGCTCGGTCAGGGTGGCGCCGCGCCGCAGCCGGTGCCGAGCGGTGTCGACGGCCACGCGGTCGCGCTCGGGGCTGCCGAGCGAGCCGTGGACGGCGTCGAGGTCCGGGCCGGTGAGGACGAGCGCGCGGCCCCGGTCGGACGGGCCGGCGTCGACGGGCGCGACCAGCGCGGCCGGCGTCCCCGACTCGAGCGCGGCCCCGAGGATCCCCGCGGCGTCCGCGGGGAGCGCGTGGCCGAGCAGCGTCGCCCCGCCACTGCACGCCAGACCGGCAGCGGCGGCGTCGTCCTCGCCGACGTGCGCGGCGCGCGTGGCCGGCGGCGCCCCGATGGCCTCGGCGATCGCCAGCGCGACGGCGGTGCGGTCGACCGCGCCGCGCAGCAGGACGCCGGCGATGTCCCCGTCGGGCGCGGCGGCGAGCAGCTGCCCCGACTCGACGGTGCCGAACCCGTGCCGTTCGAGCACGCGCACGACCCCGACCCGCGGCGCCCCGCCGTCGGCCCAGCGGCGCAGGGCGGCCCCGAGCTCACGCAGCACGGACTCCGGGGCGGCGGTCGGCGCGGACGTCACGCCGATCAGGGTAGCGGCGCGCCGCCGCGCCGTGAGCGGGGCGCGGGCCCGCTGTCAGCAGCCCGGCAGGCGGGCGGCGAGGTAACCCTCCACCTGGTCCAGGGCGACGCGCTCCTGCCCCATCGTGTCGCGCTCGCGCACCGTCACGGCCTGGTCGGAGAGGGTGTCGAAGTCCACGGTGACGCAGAACGGCGTGCCGATCTCGTCCTGGCGGCGGTAGCGGCGGCCGATCGCCCCGGCGTCGTCGAAGTCCACGTTCCAGTTCCGGCGCAGCGCGGCGGCGAGGTCGCGGGCCTTGGGCGAGAGGTCGGCGTTGCGCGACAGCGGCAGGACCGCGGCCTTCACCGGGGCGAGGCGCCGGTCCAGCCGCAGCACGACCCGCTTGTCCACCCCGCCCTTCGCGTTCGGGGCCTCGTCCTCGGCGTACGCCTCGACGAGGAACGCCATCATCGACCGGCCCACGCCGGCCGCCGGCTCGATCACGTACGGCCGGTAGCGGGTGCCCGAGGCCTGGTCGTAGTACGACAGGTCCGCGCCGGAGTGGTTGCTGTGCGTGGCCAGGTCGAAGTCGGTGCGGTTCGCGATGCCCTCCAGCTCGCCCCACTCCGACCCGGTGAACCCGAAGCGGTACTCGATGTCGACGGTGCGCTTCGAGTAGTGCGACAGCTTCTCCTTGGGGTGCTCGTAGTGGCGCAGGTTGTCGCGCGCGATCCCCAGGTCGACGTACCAGCGCGTGCGCTCGTCGATCCAGTACTGGTGCAGCTCCTCGTCGGTGCCGGGCTCGACGAAGTACTCCATCTCCATCTGCTCGAACTCGCGGGTGCGGAAGATGAAGTTGCCGGGCGTGATCTCGTTGCGGAAGCTCTTGCCCACCTGGCCGATGCCGAACGGGGGCTTGCGCCGCGCGGTCGTCTGGACGTTGAGGAAGTTCACGAAGATGCCCTGGGCCGTCTCCGGGCGCAGGTAGTGCAGGCCGCCCTCGTCCTCGACCGGGCCGAGGTAGGTCTTGAGCATCATGTTGAACTCGCGCGGCGGCGTGTACTGCCCGCGGGTGCCGCAGTTCGGGCAGGGGACGTCGGACAGGTCGTCCTCGGAGGTCTGCTTGCCCGTCCGCTCGGAGTACTCCTCGGCGAGGTGGTCCGCGCGGAAGCGCTGGTGGCAGTGCTTGCACTCCACGAGCGGGTCGTGGAAGGCGTTGACGTGCCCGGACGCGACCCAGACCTGCCGCGGCAGGATCACCGAGCTGTCCAGGCCGACGACGTCCTCGCGGCCGGTGACCGTCGCCTTCCACCACTGGCGCTTGATGTTCTCCTTGAGCTCCACGCCGAGCGGCCCGTAGTCCCAGGCCGAGCGGGTGCCGCCGTAGATCTCGCCGGAGGCGAAGACGAACCCCCGGCGCTTGCACAGCGCGACGATGGTCTCGATCTTGGCTGACGAGGCGTTGCTGGCCACGGACGACACTCCACGGGCGGTGGGACGGCGGAAGTACCGAGCGTACCGAGCGGCCGTGGGCCGGCCGCGCCGCGCCCGCCGTCCCCGGCGCGGCCGTGCCAGCAATGTGGCACCGCTGGCACCGGACGCCAGCGATGTGGCACCGCTGGCACCGGACGCCAGCGATGTGGCACCGCTGCCACCGGACGCCAGCAATGTGGCACCGCTGGCACACCG